>JAPUKG010000492.1 GCA_027295775.1 Pseudomonadota bacterium | reverse complement strand
GCACCAGCGGGATTCGCCCGATCTGGCTGCCCCTCGACGCCGACTTCGCCGCCGGGGCAGCGCGTCTGACCCGGGCCTTGCGGGCCGGCTTCTCCGGGGTGCGAAACTTGCTGAGGGGGGTCGGGGTCGCCTTGGCCTCGCCTCTGGGCTCGGCCTTGGCCTTCCCCGCTGCCGGCCTGCCGCGCCGGGTGAGCGTCCCGTTGGCGTCGAGCTCCGCCACCTCTTCGAGCAGGAGCTCCGGGTCCGGCCGGTCTTCGAGCGCCAGGGGACTGGCTTGGGGCAGCCGCTCGAGCCCCTCCTCGGGCGGCGGCGCGGACTCTTCCGGCTCGCCCGGAGCCATTCCCGCCACCAGCTCCTGCCAGAGGCGAAAGGCCTGGGCCCGGCCGCTCGAGCCCTCGCGCTTCACGACATCCTCGTCGAACAGGAAGCCCATGCCCTCGGCGAAATTGAGGGCGGACTCGAGGGCGGTTCCGGTGCTCGAATCCTGGTCGAGATCGCCCTGGAGGAGGTAGATCACGACCTGGTCGGAGTCGATCGAGCGGACACCCACGGCCAGGCGCATCTGGCTGTGCTCCCCCATGTAGACGATGACCGCCGCGCGGGCCGGCCCCACCGGCAGGTCCTCCACCTGGACGACCGGCGTATTGAGCGACGGGCACAGGCCCAGCAGGCCCATCTCGCTCAGCAGGGGCGGTGCCGTGGTCGGCTGGAACATGCCCCGATATCGGCGCGCGGGCGCCCGTTCTTTAGGTTCTTCGACCCGCAGCGGGCCGGCCGAAGCGCCCGGCCCCACTCGGGGTTTTCCCGGATCGGGAAGGGACGCTCCGAGCCATCCGGGGGCTTTCGCCCAGCCGGGGGAGGGATACAATCCGCCCACAGAGATCCCCGTGAGGTGGGGCCGGGAGAACGCGGTTGTCGAGCAGCGCAGAGCCTCCTCCGAGCCCGGGGGCTCTCCCGACCAAGCCCGTCGAAGAGATCGACCGCGTCGCAATCCGCTTCGCCGGTGACTCCGGCGACGGGATGCAGCTCACCGGGACCAAGTTCACCGAGGCGACGGCCCTCGCCGGCAACGACCTGTCCACCTTCCCGGACTACCCGGCCGAGATTCGCGCGCCGGCGGGAACCCTGGCCGGTGTCTCGGGCTTCCAGATCCACTTCGCTTCCGAGGACATCTACACGCCGGCGGATCAGCCCGACGTGCTCGTGGCCTTCAACCCCGCGGCGCTTCGCGCCAACGCGAAGGACGTGCCGCCGGGCGCGATGATCATCCTGAACATCGATGCGTTCACCTCCAAGGCGATGGCGCGCGCCGGCTACGAGCAGGACCCGCTGCCCAAGCTGCGCGACCGCTACCGCGTCGTCGAGATCCCGATCACCAGCCTCAACCGCGCGGCGCTCCAGGGACTCGCGCTCAGCCAACGCGAGGTGGACCGCAGCAAGAACTTCTTCGCCCTGGGGCTGATGTACTGGCTCTACAACCGGCCCGTCGAGTCCACCGAGCGCTGGCTGGCGTCGCGCTTCAAGGGCGACCTGCTCGAGGCGAACCTGCGCACGCTGAAGTCCGGCCACGCCTTCGGCGAGACCACCGAGCTCTTTCCCGCCTCGTACCTGGTGCCGCGCGCCAAGATCGACGCCGGTGTCTACCGGAATATCACCGGCAATACGGCGCTGGCCTGGGGGATCGTCGCCGCCAGTGTCCAGATGGACCGCCCGGTGTTCCTCGGCGCCTACCCGATCACGCCGGCGAGCGACGTGCTGCACGAGGTGGCGCGCCACCGCAACTTCGGCGTCAAGACCTTCCAGGCGGAGGACGAGATCGCGGCGGTGAGCGCCGCCATCGGGGCATCCTTCGCCGGACACCTGGCGGTGGCGACCACCAGCGGCCCGGGCTTCGTGCTGAAGCAGGAGGCCCTGGGCCTGGCGGTGATGACCGAGCTGCCGCTTGTGGTGGTGGACATCCAGCGGGCCGGCCCCTCGACCGGATCGCCCACCAAGGTCGAGCAGGGGGACCTGCTGCTGGCCCTCTACGGCCGCCACTCCCAGACCCCGGTGCCCGTGCTCGCACCCGACAGTCCGGGCGACTGCTTCCACGTGATGCTCGAGGCCTTCCGCATGTCGGTCCGATACATGACGCCGGTGATCGTGCTGTCGGACGGCTACCTGGCCAACAGCGCCGAGCCCTGGAAGATCCCGGACGTGTCCGCCCTGCCCCGCACCGAGATCCGCTTCGAGACGGACCCGGAGGGGTTCCAGCCCTACCGGCGGGATCCCGAGACCCTGGCCCGGCCGTGGGCGATCCCGGGCACGCCCGGCCTCGAGCACCGGATCGGCGGCCTCACCAAGGAGAACGTCACGGGCAACGTGGCCTACAACCCGGCCAATCACGAGGAGATGGTGCGGCTGCGCGCGGCCAAGGTGGCGGGCATCGCACGCGACCTCCCGCCCATCGAGGTCGACGGACCCGACCGCGGTGGCGTGTTGGTGGTCGGCTGGGGCGGAACCCGGGGCGGAATCCGGGCGGCCGTGGAGGATCTCCGCGAGGCGGGGCACACCCTCTCATCGATCCACCTGCGCCACCTGAACCCCTTCCCGGCGAACCTCGGCGACGTACTTCGGCGCTTCGAGCACGTGGTCGTCCCGGAGCTCAACGAGGGGCAGCTCTCGCTCCTGCTGCGCGCGGAGTACCTGATTCCATCTCACTCCATCAACAAGGTCTCGGGACAGCCGTTCAAGATCTCCGAGATCCGCGCTGGCCTCGAGCCGATTCTGGGAGCACGCTGATGGCGGCACCCGCCCGTCCCGCCACTCGCAAGGACTACGTCACCGACCAGGACGTCCGCTGGTGCCCCGGCTGCGGCGACTACTCGGTGCTGGCCAACGTGCAGCGCGTGATGCCCGAGCTCGGCCATCCGCGCGAGAACGTGGTGTTCGTGTCGGGCATCGGCTGCTCGAGCCGCTTCCCCTACTACATGAACACCTACGGGTTCCACACCATTCACGGCCGGGCGCCCTCCTTCGCCACGGGCATCAAGGCCAGCCGGCCCGAGCTCTCGGTCTGGGTCGTGACCGGCGACGGCGACGGGCTCTCCATCGGCGGCAACCACCTGCTGCACACGGTCCGCCGCAACCTGGACCTGCAGATCCTGCTGTTCAACAACCGGGTCTACGGGCTCACCAAGGGCCAATACTCCCCGACCAGCAACCTGGGCATGCGCACCAAGTCCTCCCCCATGGGCGCGATCGACCATCCGGTGGATCCGATCTCCTTCGCACTGGGCTCTGGGGCCACCTTCGTGGCGCGCACCATCGACGTCGACGCTCAGCACATGCAGGAGATCCTCCGCCGCGCCCACGACCACAAGGGCACGGCCTTCGTCGAGATTCTCCAGAACTGTCCGGTCTTCAACGACGGCGAGTTCGAGGAGCTCGAGAACCGCAAGTCCCGCACCGACACCGCGCTCATACTCGAGCACGGACAGCCGCTCGTGTACGGCGGGCCCGGGAGCCGCCGGGGCATCTCGTTCCGCGGCGGCGTTCCCTCCATCGTCGAGCTCGGCGACCACGAGGACCCGGAGGAGCGCGGCGTGCCCATCCACGATGAGCACTACGAGATGACCGCCTACGCCTTCTCCCTGGCCAGCCTCCAGCGCCCGGACTTCCCGCTCCCCGTCGGCGTCTTCCGCTCCGTCGAGAAGGCCTGCTACGAGGACCTCCTCCAGCAGCAGGTCGACGACGCCCGGGAGAAGCTCGGCGCCGGCGACCTCCGCGCCCTGCTCCACTCCGGAGACACCTGGACGGTGGAGAGCTAAGCCGCTCGGGTCACGGCAGCGCGCTCAGTCTTCGAGGAGCTTGCGATAGTGCTGCTCGCAGGCGGCGATGCTGTCGTCATCGAGCGCCGTCGACCGCTCCGCGACTCGGGGGACGATCGCGGGACGCGCCGCGGACACACCGTCCGCGCCTCCGAGGCTGCGGACGTCCCGGGTCCGGGCCAGCTTCCGGCCGCCCGCGGGCTCCCAGCGCGCCCGCACGTTTGGCCGAAAGCACTCGACGTATCCGGCGGGCGGCTCGCGATCGTGTGCCATCCGCCGCTCGGCCGAGCGGCTTGCGGTTCGGGCCACGACGTGGTCGTTCAGACCCTCGAGGTCGATGATCGCCACGTGGGGGAGCACCCAGCCCACGACGCCGACCTGCCCGGTGGCGTGGACCGGGTGGTCCTGCCACCTGATCCGCTCGCCCTGCTCTCGCGAAGGCAGCGTGCGCTGGCGAAACTCGGCGTAGATCTTGTGCTCCTGATGTCGCACGCCGACGGCATGCCGGATGAGCCAGGCCTGGAGCGTGTCGAAGGCACCGACGTACGACCGGAGAGGCGTTGGAAAGCGCTCCGCGATCGGCCTCACCATGAAGAGCGTCTCCTTGCGGGTGCGCAGGTCGCGAGTCTCCCACCAGTGGACCCAGGGAACAGGCCACGAGACCATCACGAACGAGCCGAGCGCGAGAAGAGCTACGGCCGGACGCAGGTCGAGCCGGGCCAGGAGCCACACGGTGGACACGAGGATCAGCAGGATCAGATGGCTGTAGACGCGGTACTCGAAGTGGTCTCCTCCGATCTGGAGCGTGTAGTAGCCGACCTGGCCCAACACGGCTCCCATCACCACGAGCGCCTTCGGGTCGATCCGCCGGCTCTTGAGCGCCCAGACAACCGACCACGCGAGGACGAGAGCCACCCAGAACCACAGGGCGTACTCGAGAACAAAGGCTGCCAGGTAACGGACACCGCTCTCGGGCCACGGCGCCAGATGCTTTGCGTAGTACGTGTTGGGGAGCCACTCCCCATACTTTGCCCGGCGCCAGAAGAGGTGGACGACGGGTAGGAGCAGCGGGAACGACCACACGGCGCGGCGCACGCGTGTCCGCATAGACCCCGGCGCTTCGAGCAGATCGATTCCCACCAGGACGATCGTCGCCGCTGCGAACAGCAGGCCATCGGGCCGCGTGAGCGCGGAGGCTGCAGCGCCCATGGAGAGCCAGAAGATCCGCCGACGCTCGAGAGGCCGCGAACGCCGCAGCGCCTGGTAGATCCAGAAGGTCACGCACAGGTTGAAGAGCGCAGTCTCGAGTCCGGAACTCAGCCAGGCGAGAAAGGTACGATTCGTCGCCGTGCCCAGCAGGACCAGCGCCAGCAGGGCAAGCCGGACCCTCGCGAGCCGATCGGGCAGCGCGACCTCTCGTACCAGGAGGGCGCCGACGACCAGCGTCGCGCAACCGCAGGCCAGGGCCAGGTAGTTCGCGGCCAACGGCGGCTGGGCGCCCGTGAGCCACCACACCCATCGCAGGAGTACCACCCAGAGCCAGCTCGTGTACCCCTCGACGGGCTGGAAGGGAGGCGGGTTCCAGACCAGTCCGTAGCCGAGCATGCTGTTGCTCGCGTAGCGAAAGGCGATGAAGGCGTCGTCGGTCAGGAAGAAGAAGACGCGCCAACCCGTCAGAACCAGAACGGCGACGCCCGCTGCGAGCAACAGAGGGCCGATGCGATCCTTCATCGCGATCCGGTCACGGAGCTCCGCGCACCGACGCCCTCGCCCGGCCGCTCGGCCCACTCCATGGGGAAGTTCGCCGGCAGTCGCACCAGGTCGAAGAGTGTCGCGATGAACTCATCCTCCTTCCCCGCAACGTTGGGGTTGTAGAACTCCCATACCACCTCTCCGTCCCGTGTGATCTCGAGCGCGCGGCCGTTGTCGGATTCGGTGATCAGCACGTTGCCGTTCGCGAGCGGCGCGGCGGTGCCGCAACTCCTGCTGTAGAGAGGCGCGTCTTCCGTACCGGCGTACTGCCAGACCACGGCGCCCGTGCGCGGATCGAGCTCCACGACGCGCGAGTGCAGGCCCGGACGCCAATGGTTGTCGAAGACCAGAATGCCACCATCCGGGGTCACGACCGGGTCGTGCTGGAGCCTCGTGAGCCCGTCGACCGACCACACCGCCCGCATCGTCCTGGGGTCTATGACGGCAATGCGGTTCAGATGGCAGAACGAAACCAGGATGTTTCCCGCCTGGAACCCGGGCACCGACAGGTCGCCCTCCAGGACTCGGAGCGAGTTGGTGTGGAAGAAGTCGCCGGGTCCCCTTTGCCCCACGAGCCCGCCGCTCGATTCACTCGCCCAGAATGCCCGGGAGGCGGGCCGCCAGGCGTGGGCCGGAGCAGAGTTCTCGAAGACGGCGAGCAGCGAGATCTCGCTCTTCGCCTCACCATCGGGCCCGAGAATGCTGATGGAGTCCTCGAGGATCGGAAGCCGCCTGTCGACTGCCGAAACGACGTGTGCACGGCGCGTCAACACATAGATGTCGCCGTTGGGCTGAGCCTCGAGATCGTGATGAGCGTGATTGAAGCGAGCCCACAGCAGGTTGGAGTCGGCATCGATCCGAACCAGGCCGAGACCCTCGTAGATCGCCACTACGTCGCCGTTCTCGTACAGACGCGCGCGGCGCCAGGAGTGTGCGGACGGACTCGAGAGCGCGCGCTTCCGCTCGGGAAATGCGCGCTCGAAGGGGTAGGCCCAACGGTGCAGGACGTTCCCCTCGAGATCGGTGAGGAACGCCTCCGCGGCGTGGCCCGACGTGTAGAAGTTGTAGCCGGGTTGCGCGAGCCCCCGCGCGTGAACGACGACGCCAGTCCTCTCGACCGCCGGCTGCGATCCCTGCGCGTACCCGATGGCCTCGAGCCGGGCAATCAGCGCGCGCTGTTCGGCATCGAGTCCGTCGCCGACGGGCCGGCGCGGGCGCCAGCGCCCCGGGTGCTCGTCCTTCGGCGGCGTCGCAATCCGGGCGTCGAGCCGGATCGATCCCCCGTAGGCATCGGAGGCCAGTGCGCGGGTGAAGGAGACCCAATCACGCTCGGCTTCCGGGGCCCCGGAATCCACGGCCTCGGGGCTGCCGCAGGCGAGGACCAGCAGCGCGGTCAGCCCCGCGAGTCGGGTGCGGTTCGTCGCTGCCAGATCAGCGGCCGAGCCCCGCGTGCTTCGCGAGGGTTTCCCCCACCTCGGCGGGCGAGGCGGACACCGCGACACCCGCGGCTTCGAGTGCCGCGATCTTGTCGGAGGCGCGACCCTTTCCGCCGGCGATGATCGCCCCCGCATGGCCCATGCGCTTTCCGGGCGGCGCGTTCTGGCCGGCGATGAAGGCGGCTACGGGCTTCGACATGTTGGACTGGATGAACTCGGCGGCCTCCTCCTCGGCGGAGCCGCCGATCTCTCCGATCATCACCACGGCCACGGTCTCGGGATCGTCCTCGAAGAGTGCGAGGGCGTCGACGAAGCTGGTGCCGATCACCGGGTCTCCCCCAATGCCCAGGCAGGTGGACTGGCCAATGCCGAGGCGCGAGAGCTGGTCCACCGCCTCGTAGGTGAGGGTGCCCGAGCGGGACACCACGCCCACCGGACCGGGCTTCGTGATCTGCGCGGGCATGATGCCAATGCGGCACTGTTCCGGGGTCACGACGCCCGGGCAGTTGGGACCGACGAGGCGGGTCTTCGATCCCTCGAGCGCGCGCTTGGCCCGGGCCATGTCGAGAACCGGGATGCCCTCGGTGATGCACACCGCCAGGTCGAGCTCCGCATCGGCCGCCTCCAGAATCGCGTCCGCCGCGCCCGAAGGCGGCACGAAGATGACGGAGGCATTGGCGCCGGTGGCGGCGACCGCCTCGCGAACGCCGTTGAAGATGGGGATACCGTCGATCTCGGTCCCGCCCTTTCCCGGGTGCACAGCCGCGACCACCGACGTCCCGTACTCGACCGAGAGCCGCGCGTGAAACTGGCCCATTCGACCCATGCCCTGAACGAGCAGCCGGGTGTCCGCGTCGCACAGGATGGCCATGGCTAGGCCGCTCCCGTCGCTGCGGCGGCGGCGGCCACCGCGCGCTCGCCGGCTTCGCCCAGAGTGTCCGCCGGCGTGATATCGAGGCCCGACTCCGCCAGGAGCTTGCGGCCTTCGGCCGCCTTGGTGCCCTGGAGTCGAACCACCAGGGGAACCTCGATGCCCAGCTCTGAGGCCGCCGCGATCACGCCCTCGGCAATCATGTCACAGCGCACGATGCCGCCGAAGATGTTGACCAGGATGGCCTTCACGTTCTCGTCGCCCAGGATCAATGCGAACGCCTCCTTCACCTTCTCCTTGTCGGCACTGCCGCCGGCGTCCAGGAAGTTGGCGGGCGAGCCCCCGCAGTGCTGGATCATGTCCAAGGTGGCCATGGCCAGGCCGGCCCCGTTCACCATGCAGCCGATGTCACCGTCGAGACCCACGTAGGCAAGGTCGATCTCCGCGGCCGCGCGCTCCCGCGGGTCCTCTTCCTCGGGGTCGCGCAGCGCCGCGATCTCCGGGTGCCGGTAGAGGGCGTTGTCGTCGAACTGGAGCTTGCCGTCCAGGGCGAAGAGCTCTCCGTCAGCCGTCACGACCAGAGGGTTGATCTCGACCAGGGAGCAGTCCTTCTCCACGTAGAGCCGGAAGAGCCCGCCCAGGAAGGCGTCGAGGAGCACGACCTGCTCGTCGTCCAGGCCCAGCCCGAAGCCGATCTGCCGGATCTGGTAGGGCATGAGCCCGGCGACGGGATCGACGAACACGGTCCGGATCCGGTCGGGCGTCTTCGCGGCGACCGCCTCGATGTCCATCCCGCCCTCGGTAGAGGCGATGATGGCGAAGCACTCCGTCGCGCGATCGAGCGTGATGGCCAGGTAGAGC
The DNA here is from genome assembly GCA_027295775.1 of Pseudomonadota bacterium. Lineage (GTDB taxonomy): Bacteria > Myxococcota_A > UBA9160 > UBA9160 > UBA4427 > JAPUKG01. The sequence continues at coordinate 25,226 of JAPUKG010000492.1, read as the reverse complement.
TCGCGCGCGATGTCGGATCCCGCCTCGACGTAGACCTTGCGCACCTGCTTGCCCTCGGGCCCCGTCTGGTGGGTCACGAGGGTCATGCCCAGGATCTCGCTCGCCGCCTGCTGCGCCTCGGCGGGCGACTGCGCCAGCTTGATGCCGCCGCCCTTGCCCCGGCCGCCGGCGTGGATCTGCGCCTTCACCACCACCACCGCGCCACCGAGCCGGCGCGCGGCGGCCTCGGCCTCGGCGGGCGTGCCCGCGAGCTCTCCCTCGGGCACCGCCACGCCGTACTCGGCCAGCAGTGCCTTCGCCTGATACTCGTGGACGTTCACGTCCCCTCCTCGGCGCTCAGAGCTGGATCTTGTCGATCAGGGTCTTCACGTGCTCGACGGAGGCGTCGAAGAGCTTGCGCTCCTCGGCGTCCATCTCCACCTCGATCACCCGCTCGACCCCGCCGGCACCGAGGATGCAGGGGACACCCACGTAGAGACCGTCGACGCCGTACTCCCCCTCGAGCAGACACGCACACGCCAGGACTCGCTTCTTGTCCCTCAGGATCGACTCCGCCATCTCGATGGCCGAGAGAGCGGGCGAGACGAAGGCCGATCCGGTCTTGAGCAGCGCCACCACCTCCCCGCCCGCGCCCTTGGTGCGCTCGACGATGGCGTCGATCTTCTCCTGGGAGAGGAGCTTGGCGACCGGGATCCCCGCCACGGTGCAGTAACGGACCAGGGGCACCATGGTGTCGCCGTGGCCGCCCAGCACGAGGGCAGTCACGTCTTCGACGGAGACACCCAGCTCCCAGGCGACGAACGACCGGAAGCGGGTCGAGTCGAGCACGCCGGCCATGCCGACCACCCGGTTCTTCGGAAAGCCGGAGATCTCCTTGAAGGTGTAAACCATGGCGTCGAGCGGGTTCGAGACCACGATGACGTACGCGTCGGGGGCGTTGTCGCGCACGCCCGCTGCCACCTGAGTCATGATCTTCAGGTTCGTGCTCAGGAGATCGTCCCGCGACATGCCCGGCTTGCGGGCGAGACCCGCGGTGATGATCACCAGCTCCGCGCCGGCGATGTCCGCGTAGTCGTTGGTCCCGCTGATTCTCGAGTCGGAGCCGGCCAGGGGCGCACCCTCGGCCATGTCGAGGGCCTTGCCCTGGGGCAGCCCTTCGACGACGTCGAAGATCACCGGGTCGCCGAGCTCGCGGTAGGCGATCTGCTCGGCGAGCACGCCTCCGATGTTTCCGCCTCCGATGAGTGCGATCTTGGGTCTGGGCATGGGGGGTATCCTCGGCCGCTGCGGCCCTATTGCATGTTCTCGATGATGGCGTCACCGAACTCCGAGCACTTCAGCACCGTGGCTCCTTCCATCAGCCGGTGGAAGTCGTAGGTCACGGTCTTCTTGGCGATGGCGTTCGAGAGGCCGGTCTCGATCAGCGCCGCCGCCTCGTTCCAGCCCAGGTGGGTCAGCATCATCACCCCCGACAGGATCACCGAGCTCGGGTTCACCTTGTCCTGTCCCGCGTACTTGGGCGCGGTGCCGTGGGTGGCCTCGAAGATGCCGTGGCCGGTCAGGTAGTTGATGTTCGCCCCGGGCGCGATGCCGATGCCGCCGACCTGGGCCGCCAGCGCGTCGGAGATGTAATCGCCGTTCAGGTTCAAGGTGGCGATGACGTCGAACTCCCGCGGCCGCGTCAGCACCTGTTGGAGGGTGATGTCGGCGATGGCGTCCTTGACCAACACCTGCCCGTCGGGCGGGTTGCCGTCGCAATCGTCCCACGTGACCGCGCGCCCCTGGTATTCGCGCCGGGTGAGCTCGACGCCCCAGTCGCGGAAGGCGCCCTCGGTGAACTTCATGATGTTGCCCTTGTGCACCAGGGTCACGCTCTTGCGCCGGTTCGCGATCGCGTAGTCCAGGGCCGCCCGCACCAGCCGCTCCGTGCCCTCCCGGGAGACCGGCTTGATGCCGATGCCCGACGTCTCGGGGAAGCGGATGTTGCCGACTCCCATCTCCTTCTGGAGGAAGTCGATGACCTTGCGAGCCTCCTTCGACTCCGCCTCCCACTCGATGCCGGCGTAGATGTCCTCGGTGTTCTCCCGGAAGATCACCATGTCCACGTGCTGGGGATTCTTCACCGGACTGGGCACGCCCGGGTACCAGCGCACCGGGCGCAGGCACACGTACAGGTCCAGCATCTGGCGCAGGGCCACGTTGAGGCTGCGGATGCCGCCGCCGACCGGCGTCGTGAGCGGCCCCTTGATCCCCACCCGATAGTGGCGGAACGCTTCGACGGTGGCGTCCGGGAGCCAGGATCCGGTCTCGTCGAAGGCCTTCTGGCCGGCGAGCACCTCGGTCCAGGCGATCCGGCGGCGGCCGCCGTACGCCTTCTCCACCGCCACGTCGAACACGCGCACGGCCGCAGCCCAGATGTCGGGGCCGGTGCCGTCGCCCTCGATGAACGGAATGATGGGCTGGTCCGGAACCGTGAGCGCACCGCTCGCGTCGTGGGTGATCTTCTCTCCGTTGGCGGCCGGGTCGCTCATGGCGGGAGTTTTTAGCGATTCCCTCGCGGCTTCGCGATGCGAATTCCGAGCTCCTTCAGCTGGTCGGCGTCGACCTCCGATGGCGCGTCCATGAGCAGGTCCTGGCCGCGCTGGGTCTTGGGGAAGGCGACCACGTCGCGCAAGCTCTCGGCGCCCGCCAGCACCATCGACCAGCGGTCGAGGCCGAAGGCGAAGCCGCCGTGGGGCGGCGCGCCGGCGTCCAGCGCGTTCAGCAGGAAGCCGAAGCATTGCTCGGCCTCCTGCTTCGAGTAGCCCATCACCTCGAAGATCCGACGCTGCACCGAGCTCCGGTGGTTGCGCAGGCTGCCGGACCCGAGCTCGACACCGTTGAGGACCACATCGTAGTGGGTTCCACGCACTCGCCCGGGCTCTGTCTCCAGGAACGGGATGTCCTCCTCGAGGGGCGCGACGAAGGGCTGGTGCATGTAGGTGAACTCGCCGCCCTCCGTGCGCTCGAACAGCGGGAACTCCACCACGAAGAGCACGTCCCAGGCCCGGTCGTCCACGCGGCCGAGGCGCCGGCCCAGATCGATTCTCAGCCGGGACAGGATCGCGTTGGCCTTGTCCGCCTGGTCGGCCTGGAAGAAGAGGACCGTGCCCTCGGCGGCCCCGGCCCGCTCCGCGATGGCTGCGCGCTCCTCCTCGGAGAGGAACTTGACGATCGGAGACTGCCAGCGGCCGTCGCGGTTGATGCGGATCCAGGCCAGGCCCCGGCCACCGAGCTCCTTCTTCACCAGGCTCTCGAGGCGGTCGATCTCCCCGCGGCCGAGCTCGTCCGCGTCGGGAATGGGCAGACACTTCACGATGCCGCCGGCGTCGACGGCGCCGCGGAACGCGCGGAACCCGCTCTCCCGGAACACGTCGGTCAGCTCGACGAGCTCGAGCTGGATGCGCGTGTCCGGCCGGTCGGACCCGTAGCGCGCCATGGCGTCGGCGTACGAGATCCGGGGAAAGGGCCGGGGCAGCGCCGCGCCCGTGGCTGCCTGGGCGCCGGCGGCGGTCACCGCCTCCAGCACGTCGAGCACGTCGTCCACGCCGACGAAGGACATCTCCAGGTCGAGCTGGCTGAACTCGAGCTGCCGGTCGGCCCGCTGATCCTCGTCGCGGAAGCAGCGCGCCACCTGGAAGTACTTCTCGAAGCCCGCCACCATGAGCAGCTGCTTCAGGATCTGGGGCGACTGGGGCAGCGCGTAGAACTCGCCCGGCTGGAGCCGGCTCGGCACCAGGAAATCGCGCGCGCCCTCGGGCGTGGAGCGCGCCAGCATCGGCGTCTCGATCTCGAGAAAGCCGAGCTCCGCGAGGGTACTGCGCGTCGCCTGCAGGAGCTCGTGTCGCAGGCGGAGCGCGCGCTGGAGCGGCGGGCGTCGCAGGTCGTGGATCCGGTGGCGCATCCGCACCGACTCCTCGGCGTCCGTCTCCTCCTCAATGGCGAAGGGCGGCGGCGTGGCGGTGTTGAGCAGGCGCAGCTCTTGAACGCTCACCTCCACCTCGCCGGTCGGGAGGTCGGGGTTGATGGTGTCGTCGGAGCGGCGGTCGACGACGCCGCGGACCAGGATCACGTACTCGCTTCGCAGCCGGCCGGCGCGCTCGTGGGTCTCGGGCGAGACGTCGGGGCGGAACACCACCTGCACCAGCGCACCGCGCTGGCGCAGGTCGACGAAGATCACGCCGCCGTGATCGCGGCGCCGGTGAACCCAGCCCGCCAGCACCACCTCGCGTCCGATCAGGTCGGGACCGATCTCGGCGCAGGCGTGGGTGCGGCGCAGGGAGCCCATCCCGTCGAGCTCGTCCGGGCGAGCGCTCGTCACCACCACCTCCGAGGCTCTGATTCGAGGCAAGAACAGGGAAAAGCCGAGTGAAAACGGCAGGTTGGTAGCAGGAGGCGCTCCCCCTGTCAAACCCCGGAGACTACGAGGTCAGCTCGTCGGCGGAGCAGACCCGGTTGCGGCCCAGGGACTTGGCCCGATACATGGCCTTGTCCGCCGTGTCGAGCAGGGGATCGCGCACGGTTCCGTGCTCCGGGTAGGTCGCGACGCCGAGGCTCACGGTCAGGCGCAGGGTCGCGTCCCGGCCCGCCTCGAAGAGGTGCTCTTCTACGGTGCGCCGGATGCGCTCCGCGATCACCAGAGCCTCCTCGTGCCCCGTGTCCACCAGCAGGATCGTAAACTCGTCGCCACCGTAGCGCGCCAGGGTGTCCACCTGGCGAACGCACTGGAGGAGGAGCTGGCTCAGGCGGCGCAGGGTCTCGGATCCCACCAGGTGGCCGTGCCGGTCGTTCACGAGCTTGAAGCGATCGAGGTCCAGGAACAGCACCGAGAGCGGATTCACGTAGCGCTTCGCCCGCTGGATCTCGTTCTCGGCCGCCGAGAGCAGGTAGCGGGCGTTGTAGACCTCGGTCACGTCGTCGATGAAGGCCCGCTCCTTGGCGTGGTTGTACCGCTCGGAGTTCCGCAGAGAGATCCGCGCGTGGCTTGTGATGATGGCGGCGCGGTCGCGCTCTTCGTCCTCGAAGCTGCGCCCGTCCTCGAAGACCCAGATGACGCCCGCCTCTGACTCCTCGCCGCGGACCGGCACCGCCAGCAGGGGTTGCCGGCGAATCCCCGCGCGGGACAGCACCTCGTGCATGGGGCCCTGCTCGAGCACCCCGATCTCGTCGAACTCGTCCAGGGACAGGGGCTTCTCCTCGACCAGGATCTCGCGCAGGCGGCGCGCCTCGCCCTCGGAGAAGCCGCGGAAGGCCGCGGCGTCGGTCGATGGAATCGACGAGCGGTGGAAGAGCGCGAGGCCGCGACTGCGCGAGAGCGTGTGGAGCAGGAGATCCAGAGTCACCGCGTAGACCTCGCCCGCGTCCAGGCACGAGCTCAGCACCCGGCACGACTCCACCGTGTGGAGCGCGTCGCGGAGCGAGCGGTTCTCCTCGAACAGGCGGCGCCGGAGCAGCGCCTGCTCCACCACCCGGCGCAGGCGCTCGCCCTGCACGGGCTTGATCAGATAGTCCGTGGCCCCCATGCGGAGGGCCTCGATGGCGCTCTCGAGGGTGCCGTCACCCGTCAGTAGGACGAAGTCGGTGCCCGGATGCTCGCGGCGGACCCGCTCGAGGAGCTGCACGCCCGACAGACCCGGCATGTTGAGGTCGGAGACGACCAGCTGGGCCGGCTCGCGGGCCAGTGCCGCCAGAGCGGACTCGGCGTCCTCGCACAGCTCCAGACGGGCCACCCCGTCCAGCGCCTGGCGGGCGACTTCGAGATCGAAGCGGCTGTCGTCGGCGATCACGACCCGAAAGTCGTCGCTGCGCGCCGTCCTCAAAGCATCCATCCCCATTCGGGCCCTACCATCCAGGGTACAGCTCGGCTGGACTCGGAATCGGCAGAACCCGGGAGGAACTCGAGGCCTAGGACTCGGAATCGGGCGGCAGCACCTTGTTCCAGGCGTACCCCGCGTCCACGCTGCGCAGTACCTGTCCCGACTGCCCCACGATGAAGCCCACCTTCCCCGACGGCTCGAAGGAGATGTCGCGCATGAAGGTATAGATCTCGGGGAAGGCCCCGTCCGCCGGCGGCGCCCAGGTATCGCCACCGTCGAGGGAAGTCCGCACCAGCCCCTTCTCGCCCACCGCCACGGCCCGGCCCTCGACGGGGACCACCGAGAAGAGCGCCTGCTTGCGGTCGATCTTCCGGTAGGCCCAGGTCTTGCCGCCATCGTCGCTGCGCAGGATCACGCCGCCCAAGCCCGCGATCAATCCGTGGGCGTCGTCTCGGAATCGCACCGTGAAGAGGTACGGGTTCTGGAGCACGCGCACCTTGATGCCACCCGAGTCGGCCCGGCGCCCGTCCAGATAGCGGTTCAGGAACTCCGGGTCGTCCTCCAGGAAGTCCTCGTAGTCCCAGGGCGGCTGGGCGCGCATGCGCAGGCGATCCGACATGATCCCCGCGTCCTCGAGCACGGTGCGCACCTCCTGGGCGCGCGCGTCCAGGATCTCGAAGAGCTCGGACGGATCGTCGGCCTTGCCGAACTCGGCGATCTCCCGGCTGCTGGCCAGGGACGAGATGGCGACGTTCAGGTGCTCCTCGGAGGCGATCGCCCGGGCGAACTCCCCGAGGGTGGCCACGGCCGCCTCGTCGAGCTCCAGCTCGTTGTACCCCACCGCGATGGCCGGAATCTCGACCGAGCCCTCGATCGAGGACTGCTGCCACGTGACGCCCTGGTCCTCGGAGTAGAAGAGGTACCCGAACTCGCCGATCAGCCAGCAACGCGTGCTCGGAGGCCGGCCGCAGTACACGTCGTTCAGCCCCACGTCCTCGAAGACCTGCTCGCCGTTGCGCACGCGCTCCTGGTCGAACGAAGTGAGCCAGACGAACTGGGGATGCATCTCATCGATGGTGAAGGAGAGGTCGGCCCAGGTCTTCCCGCCATCGGAGGTGCGGATGCGCGTCCCCCAGGCCCCGACCGCCACGGCCGTGTCCTTGTCGATGGCGTTGATGGAGAAGAAGTGCGAGCCGTCCTTGCGCTTCGGGTTGGGCTGCTCCACCCAGGTCCGCGCCCCGTCCTCGGTGCGCAGGATGATCCCGAGCTGCCCGACGGCCCAGCCATGCTCACTATCGGCCATGGAGACGCTGTAGAGAGAGAGGGTGGTGCCGGTAATCCCCTTGGCCCACGTCTCGCCGCTGTCGCTGCTGTAGTAGGCTGCGCCGTAGTAGCCAACGGCCACCACATCGTCCTCGTTCACCACCGAAACCGAGTAGAGGTCGTCGAGGATGCCGATCGCTCCCTCGTCGCTCTGGAGGTCGAGTTTGACTTCGTGGCAGGCGAGACCAAAAGCGAGCGCGGAAGCCGCGACCCAGAGGAGCTGTCGGCGCATGTCGCTCAGCGGCCCTTGGTCAGACGGCCGACATCGATGTAGCGGCGGACCTTCCCCTTGCTCGCCAGCGGGGTGCCGTGCATGTCCCAGAACTCGATCCGGTTGCCCGTGCCGGTCTGCACGTTCACGATCATGTCGGCGATGTTGCGCGAGTCGCGCGGCTCCTCGATGCCCTTCCAACCCGCGTAGTAGCCCTCGGTGAGCTCGTCGCCGCTCCAACGCCGGTTGTGCCAGATGATCTTCCAGAGCTCTTCCTTGTGGTCGTAGGCAAAGGAGTAGTGGGAGTTCCAGGCCTCGGTGTCGATGTAGAGGTCCTTGTGGTGGTAGGGATGATCCTCGTTCTTCGGGGTCATGCGGATCTTGACCGTCTTGCGGAGCTCCCAGTTGTCGTCTGCGAAGGACAGCCCGTAGGGCCCGAAGTTGTGGTCCCGTGAATAGGGATAGGCCTTCACCTTGGTGTTCATCGGCGCGAGGATGTCCATCTCGCCCAGGCACTCCCAGTCGTACTGGGGAATGATGCCCGCGAAGCTGCGCAGATCGTCGAAGGTGAAATCGGTGCCCGACACCGAGTCGGTGCGCTGGGCCGAGGAGATCCGCCGCACCCGTCGGAGCGTCGGCACGTAGACCCAGGTGTCGTCGTTCTTGGAATCCGCGCGGGGCTTGTCCGACGACTTGTAGCGGTACGTCATGAGCATGATGCCGCGGGCGTCAAAGGGCGCGTCGACCTCGACGCCGAACGCGAACTTGCGCTTCTCGCCGCGGAACATGTCGCCCTTGTTCGTGTCCAGGAACTCGGGCTCGACGCGGTGGGAGAGCACGACGGTCTTCGAGGTGCCCTCGTAGTAGAGCGGCAGCTCCTCGCCGCGATCCCAGTAGGAGTAGTAGAATTTGGCGGTGGCGCCGTCGCCGTCCCACGCGTAGTCGAAGTTCCAGATGGCCTTGACGCCGGCCTTGGGGTCGCCAAGGCAGTCGACCTGGTCCCAGGGGAAGGGTTGGCCCGCGGTGTAGTTCTCGAGGCTGTCGTCCGGTCCGATCCGGGTCTGGCTCCCGAACTTCTGGGTCGCTCCCTGATAGGCGGATGCCGGACTGTAGTCGCGGTAGAACGGCCCGATCTCGAGCTGCATGCCCTCGTAGAAGAAGAAGTCGCGGTTCGACCAGAACGCGTCGGGCAGGAAGGGCTTGATGGAGTCGATCTTGTCGAAGGTGATGACGTCGCCTTCCTGGAAGGTCGGCCCCATGCCTCCCGCGTCTTCCTGCGCCAGAGCGAGGCCCGCCGGCAGGACGAGCGCCGCAGCGGTCAGCCAGGAAATCCAGAGAGTTCGAGTTCGGACCATCAATGTTCTCCTTGCCCCGCGGAGGGCGTTTGGCTGGGGCGCGCGGAAGACGCCAGGCTTCCCCGACAGCACCGTCTCCCGAGTGAAACTGCACCCCTTCTCTAATCTACGGCCGAGCGCATTGTCAAGATCGACGCCCCCGAGTACGGTCAACGAACCCGGGCGGATACGGCGTTTGCCGCGGATCGCCGATGCTCCCCGACGAGAGCGATGGAACCTCCTGTGCCGCCGCCGAACGGCCCCCTGACTCCCCACTCCGACCCCTCGGGGGCCTACGCACCCGCGAAACCCGCGACGACGCAGATTGGACCGCGCCTCGTCGGACTCCGATTCATCCATCGCACCAGCGGTCTGGTTCCGGCGCTGCGACTGGCCTGGGTCGGGGTGCAGGTGATCTGGAGCGCCGTTCTGGGTACAGCGGGGGACTGGATCCGGCCTCCGGCCGAGCGCGAGGAACGCCGCCGCCACCGCCAGAGCCGGGCCGCCGGCCTGCTGGCGCGCGCTCTGGGCGATCTCAAGGGCGCCTTCGTCAAGGCCGGCCAGTTCGCCTCGGTGCGCCACGACGTCCTCCCGGACGTCGTGAGCCGCGAGCTGGCGACTCTCCGGGACCGGGTCCCGCCCCTCCCCTTCGCCCAGATCCGACGCGTCGTGGAGCGGGCCTTCGGCGCGCCCCTGTCGAGCCTCTACGCCCACTTCGAGCCCGAGCCGGTGGGCGCGGCGTCCGTGGCCCAGGTCCACCGCGCCACCCTGCCCGACGGCCGGCAGGTCGCGGTGAAGGTCCAGTATCCCTGGATCGAGGCCTCGCGCGGAACCGATCTGGCCATCCTGCGCGGCGTCCTGCGCGTGGCCATCTGGCTCGGGGGGAAGCGAGACCTGGACCTGGACCGCTTCTTCGCCGAGTTCGCCAAGGGCCTCGAGGAGGAGCTCGACTTCACCCGGGAGGCCCGGGTGGCCACCGAGATCGCCGAGAACCTGGCGGGGGACGCCCAGATCGTGGTGCCCCGTATCGTCCAGTCCCTCACGAGGCGCACGGTGCTCACCATGAGCTACCACGACGCGATCCCGATCTCGGACCGCGCCGCTCTCCAGGAGCAGGGAGTCGCGCCGGGAAAGGTCCTCGAGGTGCTGGCGCGCGCCTACGCCAAGCAGGTGTTCGTGGACGGGCTCTTCCACGCCGATCCCCATCCGGGCAACCTGTTCGTGATCCCGCCCGGGCCCGACGGCGGCGACCAGCCCGTCGTCCTGTTCGTCGACTTCGGTCTCTGCAAGCGCCTCGACCCGGAGCTGCGCCGACAGATGCGCAAGGGCCTGTACGCCGTCCTCCAGCGCGACGCCGACGACTTCGTCGCGCGCATGGACGCCATGGGCATGATCGCGCCGGGCGCCCAGGACGCCGTGCACGGGGCGGTGGAGCAAATGTTCGAGCACCTGGCCGAGCAGAGTGGGGAGCGCGGTCCCCTGGGTGTGCGCGGCTCCCAGGTCTTGGCCCTCAAGGACGTGGCCAAGGGCCTGCTGCAGGACACCCCAGGCCTCCAGCTCCCAAACGATCTGCTGCTCTACGCGAAGACGCTCTCATACCTCTTCCAGCTGGGGGAGGAGCTGGACCCCGAGGTCGACCTGGTGGCGATCTCGCTTCCCTACCTGCTGAAGTTCCTGGCCGAGAAGGACCCGGAGCCGGAAGGCAGGGCGTAGGCCTACTTCTTCCGCCCCGACAGGCGCAGGCCCTGGAGCCGGATGAAGCCGGTGGCGTCGGCCTGATTGTACGCGCCCTCGTCCTCCTCGAAGGTGACGAGCTCCTCGGAGTAGAGGGAGACCGGCGAGCGGCGGCCGCTGACCTGCACGCCGCCCTTGTACAGGACGACGCGCGCCTCCCCGGTCACGTTCCCCTGGGAGGCGTCGATGGCCGCGCGCAGGAAGTCCATCTCCGGCGAATACCAGAAGCCGTTGTAGACCAGCTCGGCGAAGCGCAGGGAGAGCCGGTCGCGCTCGTGCATCACCTCGCGATCGAGGGTGATCGACTCGAGCGCGCGATGAGCTGCGTGCAGCACCGTTCCGCCCGGGGTCTCGTACACGCCTCGGCACTTGAGACCCACGAAGCGGTTCTCGACCATGTCGACGCGCCCTACCCCGTGCGCACCCGCCAGCTGGTTGAGCCGCGTCATCAGCTCGACCGGCCCCAGGGACTCGCCGTCGACGGAGACCGGCACGCCGCGCTCGAAGCCAACGACGACCTCGGCCGCCACCTCCGGCGCCTTCTCGGCGGACTGGGTGAGGAGGAACATCTCCTCGTCGGGCGCCCGCCACGGATCCTCGAGGAGCCCGCCCTCGAAGGAGCAGTGCAGCAGGTTGCGGTCCATGGAGTAGGGCTTCTTCAGCGTCGCGGACACGGGGATGTCGAACTTCTGCGCGTAGCTCATGCAGTCGCGCCTAGAGCGCAGGTCCCACTCCCGCCAGGGCGCGATCACCGTGATCTCGGGCGCGAGCGCCCGGTAGGCGAGCTCGAAGCGCACCTGGTCGTTGCCCTTGCCCGTGGCGCCGTGGGCGACCGCATCGCAGCCCGTCTCGCGCGCCACCTCGATCTGGTGCTTGGCGATCAACGGCCGCGCCAGGGCGGTCCCCAGCAGGTAGGTGCCCTCGTAGACGGCGTTCGCCTGGATCGCCGGGAACACGAAGTCGCGGACGAACTCCCCGCGGAGATCGCGGATGCGGCAATCGATGGCACCGGTCTCCTTTGCCTTCTCGGGCAGCCCCGAGAGCTCCTCCTCCTGGCCGACGTCGGCGCAGTAGGCGACGACCTCGCAGCCGTACTCCTCGAGCAGCCAGCGCAGGATCACCGAGGTGTCGAGCCCACCGCTGTAGGCGAGGCAGACGCGCTGAACGGATGCGCGGGGCGACATCGCTCTATCCTTCTGAGCTGGCCGAGGACTCCCGACGAAGCCCCTCTGCGACTCCTCAGGCTCTCTCTCTCTGGAAGAAGCGATTCTAGGGGGTGTCGGCGACGGCGCCCAGCTGGATGGCGGTGACCCGGCCGCCGACCGCGCTCGCTGTGGTGTGGAGGCGGCCGCCCATCTCCTGGATGCTCTCGCGCACGATGCGAGGCTCCTCGCTGTCGTCCGTGGAGCCCCGTTCGCGCGGGGGATCGACCAGGGAGAACAGCACGAATTCGTCGCCGATCTGGCGAGAGGCCAGGGTGAAGACGTCGCCGGGCTGTGCGGCGGCCAGCCGGTCGCGGAGCAGGTGAACCAGGGCGGTCTCGAGCCGCGGGCCATCGCCGCGGACCGGCGTCAGCTGGGCCGGCACCAGCACGTCCAGCTCCGCGCCCGCCGCGGCGAGCTCCTCGCGCAGGCGGCTCGCCACCTGCCGGACCACCCTCACGGGATCGAGGGTCGCGTTGGCCGAGATCGAACTGCCGCGGCCGGAGAGCAGCCCGTGCAGCTCCTGGCTCCAGCGCGCGGTGCGCTCGAGGGCGTACTGGCTGCGCTCCACCAGGGCGCGGTAGTGCTCGGCGCGACGGCCGCCGGTCTGCTCCATCAGCTCCTCCAGGCAGTGGCGCATCTCCTCCAGCGGCTCCTGCATCTCGCGATGGAACGCCAGCACCCGCTCGTCGGCCAGGGGCTCGTCGGTCAGCAGGATCACGACGCCCAGGAAGTCCTCTTCGCTCCGGATCGGGGAGACCAGGGCCAGGAAGCCGCCGCCGCCCTCGCGGATGCGGAAGCGCAGGGCCTGACCGCCCTGGCTGACCCGCGCCACCCCGTCGAGCATCGCCTCCCGCGCACCCCCCGAGAACAGCGCCGCCAGGTGCTCGCCCTGGACCTCGTTGCCGTCCACGCCGAAGCGGGCTTCAAAGCACGGATTCACGTAGATCGCGCGGCCCTCCGGGTCTCCCACCAGCACGGGGGCGTCCACGAACATCAGCAGCGACGCGCCCCCGGAGAGGCTCATGCCTTCAGCACCACGATGCCGGTGTCGAGCAGGCCCTGGAGCAGGCGCAGCGCTTCGAACGCATCCACGCCGGACAGCGAGATCAGGTCCTCGACGCTGGTGGCGCCATCGATCATGGACAGCATGAAGCCCGCGTCCGAAGGCAGATTGAACTTGGTGATGGCGTTGGGATCGGCGTTGAGCACGGCCACCTGCTCCAGGTCGCCGACGCGCTCCCGGTACCTGCGGTACAGCCGGCTGCGCACCAGCTCGAGATTGGCCTGGATCTCCAGGCTCGTGGGCTGGGCTTCCGCGGCGCTGCGCAGCAGGTCGAGGGCCTCCTCGAAGCCCTCGGCCTGGATCAGCGTCTGCGCCTCCTCGGCGATGGAGCGGATGGCCGCGTCGCCCGACCCCGCCGCGTTCTTCGGCGGCCGGGGGTGCTTCCGGCGGTCGGCGGTGCGGATGTAGTCCACCGCGTCGGCGGACTTCGGCTCCAGGACGAGGACCTCCTCCCAGACGAGGATGGCCTTGGCGACCTCGCCCATACCGTAGTGCTCGAGGCCCTCGTTCAAGAGGCGCGAAACCCGCTCTTCCTTCGACTCGGACATGGCAGCGGCCTACCCCTTGTCCTTCATCGGCTCGAACATGCCCCGCACTACCCCTTGAGCTGAACCTCGTAGAGCTCGTTGTCCTCGATGATCTGGCTGATCTCCTCGTCGGAGAGCGTGCCCGTCGCATTCACGGTGATCGACTGCTCCTTGCCAGTGGCCTGGTCCCGGGCCGAGACGCTGACGATCCCGTTGGCGTCGATGTCGAAGCTCACCTCGACCTCGGGCTCGCCCTTGGGTGCGGGCCGGATGCCCGACAGGACGAACTCGCCCAGCAGGTCGTTGTCCGAGGCGTTCTCGCTCTCGCCCTGGAGGACCCGGATCTTCACCGCGGACTGGTTGTCGCGGGTCGTTGTGAAGTTGTGCCCCTTGCTCACCGGCACGGTGGTATTGCGCTCGATCAGCCGGGCGAAGTGCCCCCCGTAGGTGGCGATGCCCAGGGAGAGCGGGGTCACGTCCAGGAGCAGGACGTTCTGGTCCTTCCCGACGAGAGCGCCGCCCTGGATCGCGGCGCCCAGGGCCACCACCTCATCGGGGTTCACGCCCTTGTGGGGGCGCTTGCCAAAGAAGTCGGTGGCCGCCTTCTGGACCAGCGGCATGCGCGTCTGCCCCCCGACCAGCACCACCTGGTCGATCTCCTGGGCCTGGACGCCGGCGTCCCGCACGCACGCCTCGACGGTCTTGAGCGTTCCGTCGACGATGTCGGACACGAGACCCTCGAGGGTGTCCCGGGTCAGCTCGTAATTCAGATGGCGAGGACCCTGGGCGTCGCTGGCGATGAAGGGCAGGTTGATCTCACTGCTCTCCCGGATCGAGAGGTCGCACTTGGCCTTCTCGGCGGCGTCCTTGAGCCGCTGCAGGGCCATGGTGTCGGTGCGCAGGTCGATGCCCTCGGCCTGCTCGAACCACTCCACCAGGTGGCCCACGATGCGCCGATCGAAGTCCTCACCGCCCAGGAACGTGTGGCCCGCGGTGGCCAGCACCTCGATCACCCCCTCGGACAGCTCCAGGATCGAGATGTCGAAGGTGCCGCCGCCCAGGTCGTAGACCGCGATCTTCTCGTCCTGGTTGCGCTGCATGCCGTAGGCCATGGCCGCGGCCGTGGGCTCGTTGATGATGCGCAGCACCTCGAGGCCGGCGATCTTGCCCGCGTCCTTGGTGCACTGGCGCTGAGTATCGTTGAAGTACGCGGGGACCGTGATCACCGCCTCCTGTACCGGCTCGCCCAGGTACTCTTCCGCCACGCGCTTCATCTCGCGCAGGATGATCCCCGAGATCTCGGGACAGGTGAACGTCTTCCCGCCGATCTTGATGCGCGGGTCGTCGTTGGGCCCGCGAACGATCTCGTAGGGGCACAGGTCGATGGACTTCTGCACCTCGGGAGAGTCGAAGCGGCGTCCGATCAGGCGCTTTGCGGCGAACACCGTGTTCTTCGAGTTGGTGATGGCCTGGCGCTTGGCCAGGTGCCCCACCAGGCGCTTGCCGTCCTGGGAGATCGCGAACATGGACGGCGTGGTCTTGTACCCGCCCGTGTTCGGGATTACCGTGGGCTGTCCGTTGTCCAGAACGGTAACGCACGAGTTGGTCGTGCCGAGATCGATTCCGATCACTCGACTCATCAGTTCCCTCCACGCGCCCCGCGGCGCGGTCTCAACAGATCAAGCATTTTCTTCGCCTCTTCGTCCCCGGGATCGAGCTCGATCGCGTTCTGCAGCTCCCTGACAGCGTGCCCCGCGTCACTCTTGGAGCGGTACACCCTGGCCAGCGTTCGGTGGTACCGCCCGACCTGGGGGCTGTGCAGGGTGGCCCGCTCGGCGTACTCGAATGCCTTGTCGAGCTCGCCCATCTCGAGGGCGAGCTCGGCCGCCTTGTCGTTCACCGCCGGGTCGTGAGGTCGGTAGAGGAGCGTCTCTTCGTAGAGTCGGTAGGCCTCCTTCATCCGGCTCGAGTCCATGCCCTCGGCCTCTTCCAGCAGTCGGCCCGCGCGCATCTCGGTCGCCTTGCCCTGGACCTCAGCAAACGCCTTCTTGTACTCGTCGTTGAACGGGTCGAATGCGATCGCCAGGCGGACACTCGAGGCGGCCTCGACGTAGTTCTGGTTCTCCATGGCGAAGCGGGCGGCGTCGAAGAAGTCGGCGGCCTTCGCGCGGCGCTCGTTCATCACGGCCTCTGGGATCTTGAACGGCATGCGCTGGCGCAGCCGCTCGAGCTTGCTGAGCGGCCGCTGGGGGCCGCCGCCCGGCGGAGGCGGCACGGCGTCCAGGGAGCGCTCCACCTCGGCCCGGGTGGTCGGATCCGAGAGCAGCTCGTAGGCCTCCAGGATCTTCTTGAAGATCCGGTCCAAACGCCCGGCGTGGTCCCCGATCTTGCGCCGGAAGTAGCGGTCCGGGTGGTAGTCCTTGCAGAGATTGAAGTACGCGCGCTTGATCTGCTTGACGTCCGCGTTCCGCTCCACGCCGAGCAGCTCGTGGTACGGGCGGTGGAGCCGGGCCTCGAACTCGAGGATGCTGCGCTGGACCTCTGCCGAGAGATCCAGGTCCCGGTCGATCTGGCTCTCGTCGATGGCTTCGGGCGGCTCGTGGGGCGCCGGTGGGGCGCCCCCATCCCGCGAGCGCTCGCTCCGCGTCTCGAGGGGCGGGGCCTGGGAGGGCGGCGGCTCCTTCTTCTCCTCCAGCCCGGCCACGTCCACGATGCCCCGGGCCAGCCACGTCTCGAGGCACAGGTCGACCTCCTCGGGCATGAGCCCGCCGATCTCCCGCAGCAGTCGCCAGGGCGTCTGTCCGTCGATCCGCGAGAGCAAGAATCCCTCCGCGGGGTTCAGCTGGAGCGCCGTCGGGTCACAGCCAGCCGACAGGCCAAGGATCTTCCGGCCCTCGTCGCCTTCACCCGGCTCGCTCATGAAATTCCCCACGGGGCAAGGCGCACGTTTCCCCTTCCCCACGCCCTTCATCGGTCCGCAGCGGCCGGACGTTGAGCGGCAAGTGCCCGCTGAACTACGGCCGTTCTAGGGGCGGTCGGGTTCCCTCCTGGGGGAGCGGGTGGGGATGGCTAGAAGGCCGGCGCCATCAGGCGCTCCATGATCGCCTTCTGGGAGTGGAGCCGATTCTCGGCCTGCTCGTACACGAGGCTCCTGGGGCCGTCGAGGATCTCGTCGGTGATCTCCTCGCCGCGGTGGGCGGGCAGGCAGTGCATGATCCAGGCGTCCGGGGCGTGCTTCAGGAGCTCGGCGTTCACCTGGTAGGCCGCAAAGATCTTGCGCCGCTTCTCGACCTCGGCCTCCTGGCCCATGCTCGTCCACGTGTCCGTGTAGACGAAGTGCGCGTCCCGCACCGCCTCCGCCGGGTCCACGGTCAGCGTGACCCGCGCGCCGCTCTCGCGCGCCAGCTTCTCCGCCCGCTGCAGCACGCGCACGGCGGGCGGGTGACTCGCCGGGGTGGCGACGCGGAGGTGGAGGCCGAGCACCGACGCCAGCAGCACAAGGGAGTTGGCCACGTTGTTGCCGTCGCCCACGTAGGCCACGGTGGCGTCCTTGGGCTCCATCTTCTCGGAGATGGTCTGCAGGTCACTCATCACCTGGCACGGGTGAAGCAGGTCGGTCAGGCCGTTGATCACCGGAACCGTGGCCTCCCTCGCCAGCTGCTCCACCAGCGAGTGGCTGAAGGTCCTCGCCATGATCCCGTCCACCCAGCGCGAGAGGTTGCGAGCCACGTCCTTCGGACTCTCCCGGGTGCCGATCCCAACCTGGTCTGGGCGCAGGACCACGGCGTGCCCGCCCATCTGGGTGACCCCCGCTTCGAAGGTGACGTGGGTGCGCAACGAGGGCTTCTCGAGGTACATGGCCAGGGTGCGGCCCTGGAGGGTCTGCGGCCGCTCCCCGGCGTGGTACAGGCGGCGCAGCTCCCGGGCCCGCTCGAGGATCCGGAGGAGCTCGTCGGCACTCCAGTCGGCGACGGAGACGAAGTGGTTCGTCCCGTTCGCCATGTCAGGGCACCAGCAGCGTGCCGACGCCGCCGTCCGTGAAGATCTCGAGGAGCACGGCGTGGAGGACCCGGCCGTCGACGATGTGCGCTCGGGACACGCCCCCGGACAGTGCCTCGATACAGCACTCCACCTTGGGAATCATTCCGTCCACGATGGTGCCCTCGGCGATGTGCTTGTGCGCCTCTTCGATCGTGAGCTGCGAGATCAGCTCGCCGCCCGGCCCGCGCACGCCCTCGACGTCGGTGAGCAGGATCAGCTTCTCGGCCCGGAGCGCCCGGGCCACGGCGCCCGCCACCTCGTCCGCGTTCACGTTGTAGGTGAGCCCCTCGCCGTCCGCGCCCACCGGCGCGACCACGGGTACGAAGCCAGCCGAGGCCACCGCCGAGATCGCGCTCGGATCCACCGACACGACCTCGCCTACCCGGCCGATGTCCTGGCCGTTCGGCATCTTGCGCCGCACCCGGAGCATGGCGCCGTCGCTGCCGGTGAGGCCCACGCCACGGCCGCCACCCTGGTTGATGAGTTCCACGATCTCCCGATTCACCTTGCCGCCGAGCACCATCTCGACCACGTCCATGGTCTCGTCGTCGGTGACCCGCAGCCCTCCCACGAACTGCGACTCCTTGCCCAGGCGCTTCAGGATCTCGCCGATCTGGGGGCCACCCCCGTGCACGATCACCGGCCGGACCCCAATGAACTTCAGCAGCACCACGTCCACCGCGAACGACGCGCGCAGGTCCGCATCGGTCATCGCATGTCCGCCGTACTTGATGACGATGGTCCGATCGACGAAGCGGCGCATGTAGGGCAGCGCCTCGATCAGTACCTCCGCCTTGTCGACGAGATCCTTCATGGGTTCGTGCTTCTCAGGGTGCGCCGGAGGACGGCTGCGCCTGCCGCCGAGCCTCGGCCATCTCGTCGATCGAATCGACGAGGCTACGGTACAGAAGCACGCTGCGGACTGCCGCCGAGAGCGCGGCCGCCAGGACCTCTCCGGTTCGCGCCGACACCGGCCGACCCTCGGCCAGGAACGCGCGGGCCACACCGACGGTCTTGCCGCGCAGGCGCAGAGGCACGCACAGAAATGGACCCGGGCGTCCGTCCCCGGGCGTGTCGATCTCGGCGTCGAAGCGGGGATCACTTTCGGGCGCGGGCGCCGCTACCAGGTGGCCGGTCTGCAGCACGGTCCCGGTGAGTCCTCGGCCTGGGCCGAGGACCGGGCGGTCCGAGCGCGCACCGCCGTCCCACTCCCCGTCGAGGCGAAGCTCGCCGCTGACACCCTCCCGCAGGTAGATGGAGACCGGCACCGCGTCCAGGGCCGACGCCACAGAGCCGAGGGCCGAGCGCAGCAGGCGCTGGGGCTCGATCTCGCTGGTCGTCGCCTCGCACACCAGCCGGGCGAGCTCCGCGTCGGAGTCGCCGTCCTGGTTCGGCAGATCGGGGGAAGGGACGTGGAGGAGCGTCGCATCATCCGGGTGTCCGGTCGGGGCTTCGCTCGCGTGCGGCTCAACGAGTAGCCCCGAGAGCTGCATGGCGAGAAGCCGCAGCAGCGAGAGGTCCTCCTCGCCGAAGGGCTCGCCGTCGTTGCGGTCGGTGACGCAGACGACGCCCAGGGGCCCGTCGGGCGAGATCAGCGGCGCCACCGCGAAGGCAGCGGAGTGGTAGCGCTCCCCGGGCGCCCGTCCGGCGAAGCGCTCGTCCTCGCCCACCACGTTCACGACCAGGGGCTCCGACCGCGCCAGCGCCAGACCGGCCACGCCCTCGCCCACGGCCACGGCGTCCATCTGCTCGGCGGCAATGTCCCGGCCCACCGCGGCCACCACCCGCAGCGTGCGGCCGCTGTCGTCGACCAGCATGAGCGAGGTCTTGCCCGCCTCGAGCACCTCGGCGGCCAGCGCGGCCGCGCCGGAGTGCAGCAGGCGTGTCCGCTCCGCCCCGTCGCAGGCCGCCGCCCGACCCGCGAGCTCGGTCGCACCCGACACGAGCCGATCGAGCCGGTCGCGCAGGCGCTTCCACTCGGCGACGACGCCGTAGCTCTCGACCGCCCGGCGCACGGCCAGGAGCAGCTCCTCGTCGTGCAGGGGCTTCGCCAGGTAGTCGCACGCGCCCAGCCGCAGCGCCTCCAGCACCAGCTCCTGGTCGGTAGAGGCCGAGAGCATGATCACACGCAGCGCGGGCCGCAGCTCGCGCAGACTGCGCAGTACCTCGATGCCGTCGATCCCCGGCAGCCGGATATCCAGGACCACCACGCCGATCGAGGGATCCGCCGCCCGGGCCAGGGCCTGCTCGCCGTCCCCGACCTCGATGCTCTGGTAGCCCTCGTGGCTCAGGATCTCTCGGATCGCCTCTCGGAAGAAGCGCTCGTCGTCGACCACCAGGATGCGCGCGCCCGTCTCACCCATGCTCCCCCCAGACTTCAAGAGGACCTACAGGATGTACTGCGAGAGGTTCGGATCCTCTACCAGGTCGCCCAGCCGCTTGCGCACGAAATTCTCGTCCACGACGATCTTCATGGCCGGCTGATCGGGCGCATCGAAGGAGACCTCCTCCAGGAGCTTCTCCATGACCGTGTGCAGGCGCCGGGCGCCGATGTCGTTGCTGCGCTCGTTCACCTGGGCCGCGATCTCTGCGATGGTGCGCACACCGCTCTCCTGGAACTCGAGCTCGACCCCCTCCGTGATCAGCAGCGCCGTGTACTGCCGCACCAGCGAGTTGGTCGGCTCCGTCAGGATCCGCACCAGGTCTTCCCGGGTCAGGCTGGCCAGCTCGACCCGGATCGGGAAGCGGCCCTGCAGCTCCGGGATCAGGTCCGAGGGCTTCGCCACGTGGAAGGCCCCGGCCGCGATGAAGAGCACGTGATCGGTGCGCACCGGCCCGTGCTTGGTCTGCACCGTCGATCCCTCGACGATGGGCAGCAGATCCCGCTGCACTCCCTCCCGGGAGACGTCGGGCCCCTGCTTGCCACCGCCGACCCCGGCGACCACCTTGTCGATCTCGTCGATGAAGACGATCCCGGTCTGCTCGACGCGTTCGACGGCGAGCTCGCGCACGTGATCCTGGTCGACGAGCCGTGTGGCCTCCTCGTTCGCGAAGGCCTCCGCCGCGCTCTTCACCTTCATGCGCCGGCGCTTGGTCCGGCTGGGCATCATGTTGCCCAGCAGGTCCCGTATATTGAACCCCATCTCCTCGACACCCTGTGGTGTCATGATGGAGAGGGACGGACCGCCCGACGTGTCCTGGAGCTCGACCTCGATCTCCCGCTCATCGAGCTCGCCCTGGCGGAGCAGCCGGCGCAGCTTCTTCCGGGTCTCGTTTGGCGCGGGCTCGGTGGCCGGGCCCGGGTGGAAGCCGGGGCCCTGCGGCTCCGGGCCGGGTAGCAGGGCGTCGAGCACGCGCTCCTCCGCCCGCTCCTGGGCCACGACCCGGACACCCCGTTTCGCCTCCTCGGCCACCAGATTGACCGCCAGCTCGGTGAGGTCGCGGATGATGGACTCGACGTCCCGGCCCACGTAACCGACCTCGGTGAACTTCGACGCCTCCACCTTGATGAACGGGGCCAGGGCCAGGCGCGCCAGCCGCCGCGCGATCTCGGTCTTCCCCACGCCGGTGGGCCCGATCATGATGATGTTCTTGGGAGCGATCTCGTCTCTCAGCTCCTCGGGAACCTGCTGACGGCGCCAGCGGTTGCGCAGCGCGATGGCAACAGCACGCTTGGCCTCGCTCTGGCCCACGATGTAGGCGTCGAGCTCGGAGACGATCTCGCGGGGCGTGAAGCTCTGCGGAAGGCTCTCGGTACTCACGGAAGGCTCACCAGGTGAATCTGGTCGTTGGTGTAGATGCAGATCTCCGAGGCGATCAGGAGCGCCTCCCGGGCGACCTCGTCGGGCGGCGTCTCGGTGTGGCGGCACAGCGCGCGGGCCGCGGCCAGAGCATACGACCCTCCGGAGCCGATCGCCGCGATCCCGTCGTCGGGCTCGATGACGTCGCCGTTGCCCGAAACCACCAGCAGACTCGACACGTCGCCGACCAGCAGGAGCGCCTCGAGACGGCGCAGCAGACGGTCGGTGCGCCAGTCGCGCGCGAGCTCGACCGCCGCGCGCCGGACGTTGCCCGGGTAGGCCTCGAGCTTGGCCTCCAGCCGCTCGAGCAGGGCGAGGGCGTCCGCCGCCCCCCCCGCGAAGCCCGCCAGTGCGCGGCCCTTGGCGACGCGCCGCACCTTCTCGGCGCCGCGCTTCACCACGGTTTCGCCGACCGTGACCTGCCCGTCCGCCGCCATGGCGATCACGCCGTCTCGCACCACCGCCACCACCGTCGTGGCGCGGACCGGATCGTGGGGGTTCATCGCTTCGACCTCCGGGCGCGAGGGTGAGCGTCGTCGTACACCTGCCGGAGCCGCTCGGCGGAGACGGCCGTGTACTTCTGGGTGGTCGACAGGCTCGCGTGACCCAGCAGCTCCTGGATCTCGCGCAGGTCCGCGCCCATGTCGAGCAGGTGGGTCGCGAAGCTGTGTCGCAGTCGGTGGGGATGCACGCGCTCGGCGATGCCGGCCTCCCGGCCCCGCTCGTGCAGCACGCGGCGAACGTCTCGATCGCCCAGTCGTCGGGGCCGGGCCGCGTTCTCCCGCCGCCGGTGCAGGGAGGTAAACAAGGGCTCGGCCAGTACGCCCGGGCGCCGGCGCTCGTCCAGGTAGGCGGCGAGGGCCTCCCGCGCCATCCTCGGGATCGGCACCACCCGCTCGACCCGGCCCTTGCCCGTGACGCGCACTTCCGCGAGACCCGCGTCGAGGTCGCGCACGTCCAGGGCCACGAGCTCGCCCACGCGGATGCCGGTGCCGTAGAGCAGCTCCACGAGCGCGCGGTCCCGGAGTTCGCGAACGCGCTTGCGGTCTTTGGCCCCGATCTCCGCTCCTTCCAACCGCGACAGCATGAGCACCTCGCAGTCGTCGACGGCCAGCGGGCGCGGCAGGCGCCTCGGTGTCTTGGGCGCGGGCAGCCCCGCGGTGGGATCGTTCGCGATTTCTCCCTCCCGGAGGAGGTAGCGGAAGAAGGCGCGCACCGCGGCCAGCTTGCGTCCCAGGGTGGCCGGGCTCCGCACCCGGTGGAGACCCGCCAGCCACGCCTTGACCTCTTGGGACGTCACCCCTGCCGGCTCCCGCTCCCGCCCCTCGGCGAAGGAGTCGAAGAGCTGTCGCACGTCGGCCAGATAGGCGCGGCGCGTGTGGGGCGACGCGTTGCGCTCTGCGCGCAGGAACAGGTCGAAGGCGCGGATCGACTGGGCGCGGTTCACGGCGCCACCGCCTGCGCGTAGGACGCGAGCGACTCCAGCGCTCGCTCCGCCAGCAGCCGGTTCTTCTCGCGCTTGGGAATCCGCGGGCCCGTCGGCGAGCCGGGCGAACGCGACAGCAGCGGCGGAAACAGCCCGAAATTCACGTTCATGGGCTGGAAATGGGCCGGATCGGCATCGCCCAGATGGCGCAGCAGCGCGCCGTGCGCCGTCTCCGCCGGCGGAAGGGGCAGCGCCTGCCCTCGCGCGGCGTGCCACGCGTGGATTCCGGCGAGCCCGCCCAGCGCCGCGGACTCGACGTAGCCCTCGACGCCGGCCATCTGTCCGGCGACGTACAGACCGGGCCGGGCGCGCAGCTCCAGGGTGGGCCCCAGCCGGCGCGGCGCGTTGATGTACGTGTTGCGGTGGATCGAGCCGTAGCGGGCGAAGACCGCCTTGCCGAGACCGGGGAGCGCGCGGAAGATGCGCCGCTGCTCGCCGATCCGGAGCTTCGTCTGAAAGCCCACCATGTTGACGAGGACGCCGTGCTTGTCCTCCCGCCGCAGCTGCACCACTGCGGCGGGCCGGCGCCCGGTGCGCGGATCCACCAGGCCCACCGGCTTCATGGGTCCGAAGGCCAGGGTGGCGGGCCCGCGCCGTGCCAGCTCCTCGATGGGCAGGCAGCCCTCGAAGTAGAGCGCCGCCTCGAACGGATGGAGCGGCACGGTCTCCGCAGTGAGCAGCGAGCTGACGAAGCCGCGGTAGCGGTCCTCGTCGAGGGGAACGTTCAGGTAGTCGCCGTCTCCGTCCTCGTAGCGCGAGGCGCGGAAGACCACTTCCACGTCGATCGAGTCCATGTAGAGGGTGGGGGAGATCGCGTCGTAAAAGTACAGGGATTCCTCACCGAGGAGAGACTGGATCTCGGCGGCCAACTCGGGCGCGGTCAGGGGGCCGGTGGCCAGAATCGCCAGCGGCGCGTCGGGAATCCGGTCCACCACCTCGTGGCGCACGCGAATTCGCGGATGCGAGACCACCGCGTCGGTGATGTGCTCCGAGAATGCCACCCGGTCGACCGCCAGCGCGCGCCCGGCCGGCACCGCGGTCGCGTCCGCGGCCCGCATCACCAGCGAGTCGAGCCGGCGCATCTCCTCCTTGAGGAGACCCACCGCATTCGATACGACCGCCGAGCGCAGGGAGTTGCTGCACACCAGCTCGGCGAACCCATCCGAGATGTGCGCCGGTGAACGGCGCACCGGCTTCATCTCGTACAGGTCCACCGTCAGCCCGCGCCGAGCCGCCTGCCACGCGGCCTCGCACCCGGCGAGCCCACCACCCACGATCACCAGATCCGCCACGCGGAGCAGCATAGCGCCCAGTCTTCTGAACTTCGCTCGGCTACGCCTCGCTGCGCGCTCGCGGCCTGGCTCCGCAGTTCTTCTGGGCCTGGGCAAGCGCTCGCTTGCAGGCACCGGGCGCAGTTCCGGCGATTGGGCACGGCGTCAGCCCTCAGGCTCTTCCCCGCGACGGAGCGCTCTGGGTCAGTGCCTGAGGACGCCGTTCCAGCCATGATAGGGACAGCCTCCGCCCGGTGCGGCAAGGGAGCGTGCACGGCGGTGGTTGGAACCCCGGGGTAGAAACGCGACCGCGCAGCAGGCCGCTGGGCCTGCGAAGTTCAGCGGGATGACATCAGGCGCAGTCTTCCATCGCGGTCCTCGACCACGCGTCCTTCGAGCTCGAGGTTCACGAGGTCGAGGGCAAGCGCCTCGGGAGATCGCCCGAGCTCGCGGCAGAGCTCGTCGCGGCCGAGCGGGGCATGACGAAGCGCGCACACGATGGCGCCCACCTCGGCCGTGTCCGCTTCCGCTGGCGCAGGCTGCTCCGGCGTGCACCGCTCCCACTGCAGCTCTTCCAACACATCCCCCACCCCCAGCACTGGACGTGCGCCGTCTCGGATGAGCCGGTTCGGACCGGCGCTGACCGGGCCGTCGATCGGGCCGGGCACCGCCATCACGTCCCGGCCCTGCCCGGCCGCGTGCCGCGCCGTGATCAGCGAGCCGCTCCGCCCGCGCGCCTCCACCACGATCACGGCGCGCGCCAGCCCGCTGATCAGGCGGTTGCGCAGCGGGAAGTAGTGCCCGAGCGGGGGCGTCTCGGGCGGGTGCTCGGTCACGACCGCTCCCCGCTCGGCGATCTCGTCGGCCAGCTTCCGGTGCTCCGACGGGTAGACCTGGTCGGGCCCGCACGCCAACACGGCCACCGTGCGACCGCCGGCCTCCAGGGCGCCTCGGTGCGCCGCCGCGTCGATGCCCCGGGCCAGACCCGACACGATCACGAGACCCTGCTCCGCCAAGCCCCGTGCCAGCGAGCGCGCCACACCGAGCCCGTAGGCGGTGGCCGCGCGGGCGCCCACGATGGCCACGGCGTCGGCGGCAAGGGCGGTCGGATCGCCGCGCACCCACAGGAGCGGCGGCGGGTCCGGCAGGACCGCCAGCCGCGCGGGATAGGCCGGCGCGGTCAGCGGCAGTCCCACGGCCGCGCGCTGGGCGAGCAGGCGCGCCCAGCGATCGAGGTCGGCGGGTGCCGCGGACGCCGACCGTCCGCTCGAAGCGAGCGCCAGGGCAGGTTCGGAATGCCGCCTCAGACAGGCTGCCGCGAGCTCGGGCTCGAAGCGCAACGCCTCCTGCAGCAACAGCCAGGCGCGCAGCGAAGC
>JAPUKG010000491.1 GCA_027295775.1 Pseudomonadota bacterium | reverse complement strand
CCTAGTGTCCCGCGCTCTCCGCCACGATGCGCGACCAGCGGAAGGGCGAGAGCATCTGCGCCCACCACGTCATCGGGAAGGCGTCGAGGTTGTCGATGCCGATGTCCGCCGGCGGCTTGCGGTCCGAGGGGAGAAAGCGCGTGCCGAACAGGATGTCCCAGAGGATCAGCGTCTGGCCGTAGTTCGCGTTCGACTCGCGTCGCGTGTGGTGCCAGCGATGGAGCTCGGCCATGCTGAAGATCCAGTTCAGGGGTCCACAGCGGATCTTCATGTTGGCGTGCTGGCAGATGCCATGGATCGTGACGGCCAGGATCCACAGCGCGATCACGTTTGCCCCGGCGCCGAGTGCGATCAGCGGAATCGTCACGGCCAGGTTGTTGATTGCGATGTCCACCACGTGGAAGCGGGCGGCGTTCAGCCAGTAGAGCCGCGGCGCGCTGTGATGGGTCGCGTGAAAGCGCCACATGATGTCGGTCTCGTGCTGAAGGCGGTGGACCCAGTACTGGAAGAACTCCACCACCACCAGGGCCAGCGCGAGCTGCGCGGCCAGATGCCAGTCGCCCGGCCAGAGCGGCGAGCCGAGCCGCGACGAGAGCCACCCGCCGAGGGCGATGGCTGCGAGCCCCACCGCCGGTCCCATCAGCTGCCCGGTGGCGATGATCGACGCCGCCCAGGCTGCATCCGTGCGCACGTCCCCGTGATTGCGGCTCCAGTCCGCAACATGCGGGTAGAGCCGCTCCCCCGCGATCACGATCGCGTAGCCCAGAAGGAGGGGCAGGGCGAAGGCCAGCAGTGGATTCGCGCCCGCGTTCAGCATGGCGATGGCCAGGCCGATGGACCCGAACATCGCAACCGGGAAGACCGTCCAGGCGAAGACGTCTTCCCCCGCGCGCCGGGTCGGCGATTCGAGCGCCAACTCCGCTGTCGTCATCGGGCCGCCTCCAGCCGAGTCGGTCTCACGGCTCCCTCGACCAAGGTAGCGGACGGGTCGGCCGTTCCCCCTCGGATGTCGCCGATCCCGCTGATCCGGGACTAGACTTCCGGTGCGTGCCTTTCTCGCCTCTCGTGCACCTCATTGCGCTAGGGCTCGTCGGGGGGTTCCTCTGGGCGGCCCGGCGCGTCGATCCGGCGGGAGAGCAGCGCGGCGCCGCCCTTGGGCTCGCGATCGGTATGCTGCTCTGGATCGCGCTCGCCACGGCGCTGGCCCTGGTGGACTTCTTCTACGCGCAGAACGCGCGCTTCCTGCCGGTGGTGGTCGGGTCCGTGCTGCCCGTCGCCCTGATCCTGGGCGCTGCCGGGCGCCTTGCCTCCGTCCGCCGTCTGGTGGAGCGCCTGATTCGCGAGCTTCCGATCGGAAGCACGGTCGCGGTTCAGGCGGTGCGCGTGACCGCCGTAGGCACCATTTTCAAGATGCTGTCCGGCGAGCTGCCGGTCCACTTCGTGCTGCCCGCCGGCGTGCCAGACCTGCTCGTGGGGCTGAGCGCCATCTACGTCTCGAGGCACGCGGACCGCCTGTCCGACCGGTTCCTGATCGCCTGGAACGTCGCGGGAGTGGCCGTCTTCCTCGTCGCCCTGGTCGCGATGCAGCTCTCGCTCCCGGGCCCGCTCGAGGTCTTTCACGGCGAGCCGACCGCACGGATGGTCGTGTCCTTCCCGATGGTGTTGGTCCCGACCTTCGTGGCTCCCATGTTCATCCTGGCGCACCTGCTGACCCTGGCGCAGCTGCTCCAGAGAAGGTCCCGCGGGGAGACCGACCCAAAAATGCTGGACTCCGATCCAGAATTACCTTAGACTCGGGTCCAACCAACGATCTGGAGGTCTCCATGCCCATGGCTCCCGAGTCCCTCGAGATCCCGCCGCCGCCGCCCCTCGACATGCGCTGGCGGCGCGCCTTCCGCTCCATGCGCGAGCTCTTCGACAACCCCGATGACACCGAGAAGGCGATGGACTTCTTCTACGCCGTCGGCCGCCGCGAGTTCGAGCGAAGCTTCCAACGCTTCCTGGCCAGCCCAGAGGGCCGGGCCGTGCTCGCCGAACGGCCGGACCTGGGGTGCGCGCTGGCCGACCGCGAGGCCCTGGTGGCGATGCCGGAGGGGAGCTTCGGCCGCGTCTACCTGGCCTTCCTCGAGCGCTACGGCTTCCAGTCGATGGCCCTGCTCCAGCTCCAGAAGCAGGTGGAGGCGAAGTGGGACGCAGAGGAGGGCGTGCCGCGCCTCGACCCCGCGCGCGCCTGGTTCCGCGATCGCGTCATGCTGTCGCACGACCTCTTCCACGTGCTGACCGGCTACGGCACCGACGACATCGGAGAGGCCACGCTGCTGGCCTTCACCCTGGGCCAGGTGCCGGGGCGAGGGCAGGCGCTGCTCACGATCGGCGCGGCCCTCGAGGTGGCGCGGGCGCTGGGCCGGCCGTGGCTGCGCTATGACCTCCGTGCCTGGCGCCGCGGCCGCCGTGCCGTGCGCCTGGCCGGCGTTCCCTGGGAGGCACTGCTGCCGTCGCCCCTCGACGAGGTCCGGAAACGGCTCCGGATCACCCCGGCCCGCGAGGCCCACCCGGGCGGCATTCTTGCGGGCACGATCGACAACTACCGAGTCATCGCGCCGGCGTAGCGTCAGCCGCTCTCCGTATAGGCGTGATCGCAGACGACGCCGTCGGCGGGGGCTCGTCCAGGCGGTCGATGATCCAGCTCACCGCGACCGGGTTGTAGATCAGGTCGAAGTGGCCGCCGTGGACGTGGAACGGGTCCCCGACCAGTGCCGAGAGCTCCTGGGGCGAGAGCCAGAGGAGACTCGTGAGAGTGGAGGGCCCGTCGCCCAGAGCGACGGCCTTCTCGCGGGCAACGGGATGGCGGTCGAG
>JAPUKG010000490.1 GCA_027295775.1 Pseudomonadota bacterium | reverse complement strand
GCTACTTCGAAGCGTCCGACGTCCCGTGCACGGTCTCGACGATCACCTGGCGGAGCCGCGCCGGATCGACCGGCTTCTTGAAGACGACGCCGGTCAGACCCCGCATCTTGCTGCGCTTGATGATGTGGTCCTTGTCGTAGTGGAAGGCAGTCATCATCAGCACGGGCAGCTCGGGATGGCGGTCCCGCACCGCCAGGTACAGCTCGTGACCGTCCATCTTCGGCATGACCACGTCGGTCAGCATCAGGTCGCAGGGCCCCGCCTCGAGCTTCTCGAGCGCCTCTTCCCCGTCCGCCGCGACCTCCACCGCGCAGCCCGCGGCCTCGAGGATCTCCTGCAGGGTGAGGCAGATGCCCTGATCGTCGTCGACGACCAGGATGTGCAGACCCCGCAGCCGCTCGTCGGGCCCGCCGGTCTCTTCCCGGCGGCGGCGCAGGTCGATCATCTTGGCGGGACCGATGTAGTCCACCGTCTCATAGGTGTCGCTCTCCACCATCTCGCCGATGCGCGACAGGATCCCGGCGATCCGAGCCACCTCGCGGCGGACCGCATCCAGGCGCTCGGTCTCCACCGAGCAGTCCCCCTCGCCCGCGAGCCGCTCGACCTCGTGCTCCAGCAGCTCGGTCTGGTTGAGGATCACGGCCAGCGGGTTGTTGATCTCGTGGGAGAGGCCGATCGCCACCTCACCGAGGGTCGCGAGCTGGTCCTTGCGCAGGATCTCGCGCAGGTCCTTGGCGAAGCCGATCGTGCCGTCCTCCTCGCCGCTCTCGTCGTAGAGCACGACCCCCGAGATAGCGACGGGAATGTCGCGGCCGTCCTTGGCCCGGAACGTCGTCTGGAGGTTGTTGGCCCGGCCCGCACCGCCGAACTCGCGGCTGCGCATGCAGGCCATCACCCGTTTGGCCTCGTCGATGCTGGGATAGAGACGGCCGACGAAGGTGCCAAGCACCTCGTCCAGCGTGTAGCCCAGGTCCTTGGCCGCGCCCTCGTTGTAGTAGACGACCGTCCCCTTCCGGTCGGTGCCCACCACGATGTCTGCGGACTGGTCGACGAGTCTCTGGAGTCGTTCTCGAGAAAGTGTCATGTGGAACTGCAGCTACTCGATTCCCTGCTCTGCCAGCCAGCGCTCGGCGTCGATGGCGGCCATGCAGCCCGTCCCGGCGGCAGTGACCGCCTGGCGGTAGGTCGGGTCCATGACGTCCCCACACGCGAAGACACCCTCGATCGCGGTGCGCGTGGTACCCGGCTCCACCTTCAGGTAGCCGGTCTCGTCGAGCTCGAGCTGACCGCGGAACAGCTCGGTGTTCGGCTGGTGCCCGATGGCGATGAAGAGCGCCTCCACCGGAAGCTCGCGCGTCTCGTCGGTCACCAGGTCGCGCAGCCGGATGCCGGTGACGAAATCGTCGCCCAGCACCTCCTCCACCACGGAGTTCCAGGCGAAGTCGATCTTCTCGTGGTTGCGGGCGCGATCCTGCATGATCTTGGATGCGCGCAGCTCGTCGCGCCGGTGGACCACCGTGAGTTCGGTGGCGAAGCGGGTGAGAAAGAGCGCCTCCTCCATCGCGGTGTCGCCCCCGCCGACCACGGCCATGGCCTTGCCCCGGTAGAGCGCGCCGTCGCAGGTGGCGCAGGCGGAGACGCCCTTGTTCTGGAGCCGCTCCTCGGAAGGCAGTCCCAGCCAGCGCGCGGACGCCCCCGTGGCCACGATCAGCGCATCCGCGGTGAAGCTCTGGCCGGACTCGGTCTCCACCGCGAAGGGGCGGCTGCCCAGATCCACCCGGGTGGCGTCCTCCATGATGACGTTCGATCCGAAGCGCTCGGCCTGCTTCTGGAACATGTCCATCATGTCGGGGCCGGTCACGCCTTCCGGAAAGCCCGGATAGTTCTCGACGTCCGTGGTCAACATGAGCTGCCCGCCGAACTGGAGCCCCGCGACCACCACGGGCGCGAGCTCCGCGCGCGCGGCGTAGATCGCCGCCGTGTAGCCCGCAGGCCCACTCCCGACGATGATCAACCGGGTGTGCTCCGCTGCCATCGATCCTCCATCGCGTCCGCCGGAGCACCGGCGGGGATGCAAGAGTAAATCCCGGCGCTGCCGCCCGCCAGACTTAGAGAGGCTCGGTAATCGGCAGGTCCTCCCACATGAGCTGCAGGAAGATGCCGATGAAGAACGACAGGAACGTCATCATCAGGACCGCGGAGGGGAACACGTAGAAGGGCTCCAGGCCCACGATCCGCGGCAGCTGACCCAGCAGCGGCTCGAGGGTGTGGCGCAGGGTCTCCACCGGCAGCGGATCGCTGCCGGGCGACCAGTTGCGGCTGACCATGAAGCGGCCCACCAGGCTGGTCATGAGCAGCCCGACCCCCGCGGCCTCCAGCACGCCCAACATGAAGAGCGACCGGGCCCGTGCGAAGGCCACGCGGGTCCCGCCCAGGCGCCGCTGCACCTCCACGTAGATGTAGAGCAGGGTCGTGGTGCCCAGCAGGAAGGAGATGCTCACCAGGGTGGCGATGTCGCGGTCCGAGAGGTCCCAGACCTCGTCGATCAGGAATACCGGCAGGTAGCCGACGATCACGCCCGCCAGGATGCGGGGCACCGACGCGTAGAAGACCGTGAGATCGCGCTTCCAGCAGAACTGGTAGGCCAGGAACCAGATGGCGAACGCCAGGATCAGCGCCATTTGAGCGGAACAGACTGCGTCGAAGAGGAGGGGGGCGCGCTCGTAGGCAAAGGCGGCAGCCACGTACGGCGTGGTGATCAGGCCGAGCATGAGCGCGTAGTTGCGGGTGCCGTGCCGGGTCAGGATGCGGCGGCCCAGCTCGACGCCGCGCTCGATCCAAGCCCCGTGGCGGATCATGGCCGACGAGTGGTGGATGTCGTACTGGCGCAGGAACCACGCCTCGAGCTTCTTGAGCAGGCGCCGGCAGTCGCGGCTCGGCCGGCGCAAGAAGGGCACGAGCTCGTCGCAGCGCCAGATCTCCCGCCCCTCCTGCGCGCCGATGGCCAGGAGCACCTCGGTCTCCCGGTCGGCGAAAGGAGAGTCCTCCTTCTCGAAGGCGTCGTTCTCCTCGTCGAGACACACCCCCTCGAGCCACAGGTAGAAGGCCCGCTCGGCCATGCGCACGACGATTCGGTTCACGATCTCGGGCTCGCCGGTTTCGAGCACGTGGAAGACGCCGCTCTCGGACGGATCGTCGCTGGGGTCGACCGGATCCTCCTCGCCCCGGGCGTACCGGTCCACGTAGTCGGGGTCCACGCGACCCTGCAGCAGGAGCGAGAGCGAGCGGAAGATCCGCCTGCGCAGCAGGTATCCGGCGACCCGGAGCGAGCGCCGCTCCGTCAGCTCGCGGGTCTCGATGAAGCGCAGCAGGATCTGGGCGAGAATGGCCACGTCCTGGTGAACGCGCAGGCGGGCGGGCTGGTCGAGCCGGCCCTCGGCCTCGATGCGCTCGACCACCTGCTCGAGGTAGCGCGGCGCCTCGGACAGGAGTCGCGTCACCAGCTCCACGGCATCGCGCCGGTTCGCCAGGGGCGAGAGCAGGCGCGGCTTGCGCAGGAGATCATCGAGCTGGAGGAACAGCTCGGTGGGATCGTGGCGCTCGGCGTGGAAGGAGAAGGTCTCGGGAAAGACCCGCCCATAGCCTTCGCCCGCGTCGGACTCGAATCGCACCTCGCGAGCGTGGAACGCGAACGTGAAGCGGAACGTGACGCGCAGGCGCTCCACCCGGAGCTCGAGCCGGTGCATCCCCACCGCCGGTGCGCCCACTTCTAGAGCACCCGCTGCTTCGAGTTCTCTCCGGACTCGTAGTAGTCCTCGACCTGCTGAGCGAGCTGCTGCACGCGGTCGGGAACCGACTCGCTCCGGGGCCAGCGCTCGGTGGCCACCCGCATCCGGTCCAGTAGGAGCTGAGCGTCGGGATAGTCCTCGCGCACCATGACGTCGTCCACGTCGAGCCAGTTCTGCATCGCCGTCTGGGTTCGCGAGGCGCGTTCGGTGAGCTCGGCCATGCCCGGCGACGCGATGCGCGTGGCGCGGAGGTCGTTGGTCAGGCCCTGCAGATCCTCCACCGCTGCCTCGAGCCGAGGCCGCAGCTCGCCGTCGACGGCCGAAACCGTGCCCACGATATCGTCGAAGCGGCGGCGAAGCGGCTCGTGGGAGACTTCCCGGAACTGGATCACGCGTCCCTGGGCGTCGCCAGACTGGTCCGCCAGGGTTTGCGAGCTGACCCGGATCCGGTGGGCCGACGCGCCGACCCGGAGCTCCACGTCCTCGAAGCAGCCACCGGCCTCGTCCATCAGCTTCTCAATGGCGGCGCCGAGACTCTCGAGCCCCTTGCGCGTCAGGATCTCGCGCAGGTCCCGGCCGCGCGGATCGCCGTCGATCTCCAGGTAGCTCCGGGCGGGCTGGTTGACCGCGCGGATGATCCCGTCCGCGTCGATGGCGAGGGCGCCGGTGTCGAGCCGGTCCATGACGCCCTCAAGGAAGATGTTCGCCCGGGCGAGGTCCTGCATCAGGCGGTTGTTCTCGACGATGAGTTGGTGGTACTCCACCGCGCGCTTCACCACCTGCTTCAGGGCGTCCGGCTCCCAGGGCTTGGTGATATACGCGTAGACGTGTCCGTCGTTGATGGCCTGGACCGTAGCCTCGATGTCGGCGAAGCCGGTGAGCATGATGCGCACCGTCTCCGGGTGGCGCTCGTAGATCTCGGCCAGGAACTCGGTACCCGTCATGTTGGGCATGCGCTGGTCGCTGATCGCCACCGCCACCGGCGCGTGATCGTCCAGAAGCGCCAGTGCCTTGCGCGCGTCCGACGAGGTGATCACCTCGTAGGTGTCCATGAAGGTGAAGGTCATCGTCTCGAGGATGGCTTCCTCGTCGTCGACGACCAGAATCCTGGGAAGGGGAGAGCTCGTCATCACCGTCGGCTCGGCCGCGGGCTGAGAAGGGGCGCGCGCTTCAGAAGCCGATCTTGCCCTTGGCAGCATCGGCCTCCTTCTTGCTCTCGATGTTGTCGCGGAACTTCTTGCGCTCCTTGGCCAGCCGCCCGGGCAAGCGCTCGCGGGCGGTGGAGGTCCAGGGACGCTGCTCGGCTCCGTCGCGGAACTTCCGGAACTTGCGATAGCCCCAGAGCTCGTGCTTGAACTCGTCTTCCACGAACTTGATCATGATCGCGTCGTCGAGGAAGCCGAGCACCGGGATGTGATCCGGGATCAGGTCCTCGGGATTGGCGAAGTAGGCGAGAGCCGCCACCACCTCGTTGACGATCTTCTTGGGCGCGGCCCAGTCCTTGTCCTCGATCACCTGGGTGAGGTCCTCCAGGGTCTCGATCGCTTCCAGGACGAAGTTCGGGGTCTTCTTCGAGCGCCGGACACTCTCGACTAGCGACCGGGCCGCACTCAGGATCTCGGTTGGGTCCTGCTCCGACGCCTGCTTTCGGGCCTTGCGGAACAGGCCGCGGAAATAGCTCGCATCCTGTTCGTCGAGCGTGAAGCTGACCTTGAACACCTTGCTCGCCATGGAGGGCTCCTTCGGGTGCAGGCACCACTGACGCGGCTAACTCCGCGCGGCGAAAGGACTCTATCAGTACCGGGCGTACTCGATCAAGCGCTCTGGACGACGCTGCCACGGGCCCTCCCAGCGCTCCAGCAGGATCTCGGCCGGGCTCCTTCCCAGCTCGACCTGCTCGTGGAGCGGGCCCAGGAAGGAGCGCTCGTCCCGGTCGGACTCCCCGCGCTCGGCGATGCGCCGCAACCCCTCGCTGGAGATCTGCGCCAGCTCGCGCGCCAGGTCCAGAACGGGCTTCCCCCCGGTCCGGGCCGCGAGACCCCTCCGGGCCACCTCCCCCAGCGCCTCCTCGCGCTCCTCCCGGCCCCAGCCCCGAACCAGCTCCCAGGCCGCCTCGAGGGCGCCGGCATCGTAGAGCAGGCCTTTCCACAGAGCCGGCAGCGCGCAGAGGAGCGGGCCGGGCACCGCGTCCGCACCCCGCATCTCGATGAAGCGCTTGAGCCGGACCTCGGGGAAGAGGGTGGTCAGGTGCAGATCCCAGTCGTCCAGGGTCGCCCGCTCCTCGGCGAAGCCGCGCGCCATGAACTGGCGGAAGGTCAGGCCCTTCGCGGGCAGGTAGGCGTGATCGCGCACCACGAAGAACATGGGCACGTCCAGGGCCCACTCGGCGTACTCCCGATAGCCGAAGGCCGGCTCGAACACGAAGTGCAGGATTCCGCAGCGGTCGGGATCCGTGTGCTGCCAGATCTCCAGCCGGCGCGACGCGAACCCGCTGGGCTTGCCGCCGGCGAGACACGAGTTTGCGAAGATGGCGGATACGATCGGCGAGCAGCCCATGGCCATGCGCAGCTTGGCGACCATGTCGGGCTCGTCCCGGTAGTCGAGATTGGCCTGCACCGTGGCGGTGCCGTGCATCATGTGCAGGGCCAGGTGTCCCCGGGTCGGCAGGTAGCTGCGCATGATCGCGTAGCGCTCCTTGGGCATGGTCGGGATCGCGCCGACGTCGTGGAAGGGATCGCTGCCCAGGGCGAGCCAGGCGATCCCGAGGTCCTCGGAGGCCCTCTTGACCAGATCGACGTGGGCGTCGAACTCGGAGCAGGTCTCGTGAATGCCGCGAAGCGGCGCTCCGGAGAGCTCGAGCTGGCCGCCGGGCTCGAGGGTGATGGTGGCGCCGTCCTTGTACAGGGCGATCAGGTTCGAGCCCTCGCGCACGGGCTGCCAGGCGTCGAGCTCGGCGATGCGCCCGAGGACCGCGCCGATTCCCGCCTCCCCTTCATGGGGAACCCGGCCCCGGCCATCCGAGTAGATGCCGATCTTCTCGTGCTCGGTGCCGATCCTCCAGTCTTCGGGGGGCGTCTCCGCGTCGCGGAAGTAGCTGACGAGGTCGTCGACCGTGAGCGGCCGATCCTCCGAGGACTGGCTCAAGGCGAGGTGGCCTCTTCCAGGAAGCGCGTCAGGAAGTCGCCCAGGGCGTTCTCGATCTCGTCGACCGCCTCGATGGGAAACGAGCGGCAGGGCCCCTCGGTCTTGCCCTTGTGGAAGGGACCGACCAGGGTCACGTCGCCGCGGCTCTTCACCGTGAAGATGGCCCGGTGGCGGCCGCGGGTGACGTCGAACTCGACGGCCCGCACGTGCTTCTCGTCCAGGCGCAGGGGACCGAGCTCGATCTTCAGGTGGTCGGCGCCGGCTTTGGCCGCTCCGGCGTGGAATCGTTCGAGGGCCGACTCGACGGAGTCGCGCAGGCGACGCGCCACAGCGCGGGCCACTTCGAGCGCCTCGGCGTGGGCCGCCTCGCGTTCTCCGAGGGACCGGCCCAGCTCTTCGAGTCTCGCTTCGAGACTCACGATATCGGTCCTTCCGTCCCCCGACCGAAATGCTCGCACAATCGCCCCGTCACACAAGAGCAGCACGAGCCGAGAGAACGACGGCCGGAGCCGTCTACAGGGCTTCGTCGGTCGCGACGAGCGTGGTCGCATCGAGGTCCGCGAACAGCGTGTCGCGGACCGTCTGGAAGTCCACCCAGTGCTCGTCGTCGACGGGCTCTCCGGCGGGACTCTTCAAGCGCAGGGGATTGACGTAGTGACCGTCCTTGGCGACGCGGAAGCACACGTGAGGCCCCGTCGCCAGCCCGGTCTGCCCCACGTATCCAATCGTCTGCTTCTGTTCGACGTTCGCGCCCACGCGGACGTCCCTGTGGAAGCCCGAGAGGTGGGCGTAGTAGGAGACGAAGCCGTTCGCGTGGCGCACCTTGACCAGGTTGCCGAAGCCGCCGGCCCAGCCGCGGTAGGTGACCGTCCCCTCGGACACCGCCCACACCGGTGTGCCCACCGTCGCGGCGTAATCGATGCCGTGGTGGGGTCGCGTCACCTTCAGGATCGGGTGGCGCCGGGCGGACGAGAAGCGCGAGCTGATCCGACTGAACTGGAGCGGCGCCACCAGGAACTCGAGCTCGATGGAGCTCCCGTCGCCGCGGTAGTAGCGGCCCTCGCCGTCCTGGTTCTCGTA
The DNA here is from genome assembly GCA_027295775.1 of Pseudomonadota bacterium. Taxonomy (GTDB): domain Bacteria; phylum Myxococcota_A; class UBA9160; order UBA9160; family UBA4427; genus JAPUKG01. The sequence goes on along the minus strand of JAPUKG010000490.1, from coordinate 11,074 downwards.
GAAGACTGCGGAGTGCTCGCCCCCGATGCCGCGATAGCGCGCGGCCAGGATGCGGCCGGGGCGCACGTAGGACTCGTTGCTGTCCGCATCGACCCGATACAGGCGCTCGTACAGGATCTGGAAGTCGTCGCCGGCCTGGACGCTGCGGGAGAAGTCGATGTCCCAGGCGAACAGGTCCGCGAAGCTCTCGGCCAGGATGGGATCCTCGCCCAGGGTCCGGATCGCCGTGTAGAGCGAGGTCTCGACCACGCCCGCGATCCGCGAGACCCGCGGCAGCAGCTCCACCGCCTCGGGCCGCACCACGAAGCCGCCGGCTTCGCGGTACAGGTGGAAGCTCTCTTCGGGACTCGTGGAGTAGCGGAAGTCGAGGACGTCGCCCGCCTCGTCCTGCTCGAGCCGGTAGCTGTCCCCGGGGTGGGCGTGGCGGAAGTCGAAGACCGAACGCATCTCGCGGCTCAGCACGTGCACGGTGCTGGCGGAGACGCCCTGCGCGCCGAGGGAGGAGCCCAGGGTCTCGCCCCGGGCGAGGACGCCCACGGTGAGCACGGTCGCGGCCGGCTCCGCCCCCCGATGTACCGGAAGGTCGCCGATCGGAACCACCGGGTACTCCGCCACCAGGTCGCTCGGCGGAGCCAAGGCCACCGCGGCGGGGGTGGGCTGCGCCTCATCTACACTATCTTGTGACGGCTTGACGCGCGGCGAGAAGCCGAGCGCGACCCACAGGACCGCGGCCAGTACCACTGCGGCAACAAGTCGAAGCACGGACCCGTGCGGGGGGCGCACGGCCTGCTTGGGAAGCGGCATCCAGCTCTCCAGGGGGCCTGGGATCCGGCGGTATAGTTAGCTCAACTCAAGCAGGCAGACTCCTGCGGAAGAGGCCGATCGCCCAGCCGTATCCGCCGACCGGACGAACCGGCGACGCCCCTCGGGGTTCCATTGTCGTTCTCCCACCCTCGCCGAATCCGTCTGCTGGCCACGGCGGCCCTCCTCATCTTGGGGGGTTCCGGCATCGCCAGCGCGGACCCGGTGCCGGACGAGGGCGCCGATGCGCTGGCGGAGCGCGCGGCCGAGCTGCTGGCCGAGATCATCCGCATTCCCACCGTGAACCCGCCCGGTGGCGAGGCTCCGCTGGCGGCGCGCCTCGTCGAGATCCTCTCCGAGGCCGGGATCGAGGCGCGGGTGATCGCGACCCCTTCCAAGCCGCCCGACCCGTCCCGCCGGCTGGATGACGGGGGACCCGGACGCGCCGCACGGGCCGCGGCCTGGGCCCGACTTCCGGGGACGGGGCGCGGCCGGCCGGTGGTGCTGCTCTCGCACATCGACGTGGTGCCCGCAGACCCCTCCGAGTGGACCGTCCCGCCGTTTGCAGGCGAGATCCGCGACGGCTTCGTGATCGGCCGCGGCGCTCTCGACGCCAAGGGAGTGGCGGTGACCCACCTGATGACGATGCTCCAGCTCCGCGACCGCAACCCGCCACTCGACCGGGACGTGATCTTCCTGGCGACGCCGGACGAGGAGGCCGGAGGCCGAGACGGCGCGGGCTACCTGGCCCGGGAGCGCCGGGAGCTCCTGGGCGACGCGGAGTTCCTGCTGACGGAGGGCGGCAGCATCCGGCTCGGAGAGGCCGGCGCGCCGCCCGTCTGGGGTGTGGCCGTCACCGAGAAGAGTCCCTGCTGGCTCGAGATCCAGACGGTCGGCACGCCGGGTCACAGCGCGGCGCCCCATCCCGACGCCGCGGTGCCCCGGCTGGTGGCCGCCCTCGACCGCGTGCGACGGATGCAGACGCCGATCCGCGTCACGCCGCAGGTGGAGGAGATGTTCGCAGCGCTGGCACCGCTGGCCGCAGAGGAGGATCGCGACGGCTACCGGAACCTGGCCGCGGCGCTCGACCGCGACCCCGAGTTTCGGCGCCGCTTCCTCGGCAACCGCGGGCGGAACGCCCTGGTGCGCGACACGATCTCCATCACCGTGCTGGAGGGAGGGCCGCGCACCAACGTCGCGCCGCTCGAGGCGCTCGCCCATCTCGACGTGCGGCTGCTTCCCGGGAAACGCTGCGAGGACTTCAGCGCCCTGCTGGCCGAGGAGATCGGCGACCCAGCGGTGCGCCTCCGCCCCCTGCTCTCGTTTCCGTCGCGCAGCTCGCCCACGGACACCGCGCTCTACCGGACCCTCGAGCGGGTGGCGGCTGAAATCGATCCCGGCGCCGCCGTGGTCCCGCGCATGATCACGGGCTTCACCGACGCCCACTGGTTCCGTGAGCTCGGGATCGTCGCCTACGGATTCGTGCCGCGCCGCCTGGCCGCCGGCGACACCCGCGGCGTGCACGGCGTCGACGAGAAGGTCTCGGTCGACAACCTGGCCTGGAGCGTGCGCACGCTGGTGCGCATCCTCGAGGAGCTCTAGACCGGCGCGCGTGCCGGCCTCCGGCCGGCACTAATCCTCGCGCAGCTCCTGGATCGCCTTGTGCAGGGTCTCGAAGAGGGGCTCGACCTCCTCGAGCTCGAGACACGAGAAGGCGATGCGGAGGTCGGTGGCGCTGGTGGCGATCAGTCCCACGCCGTACTGGTCGAGCAGGTGCAGGCGCAGGTGCTCGGCGTCGACGCCGTCCAGGCGCACGCACATGAAGTAGCCGCTGTTGAACGGATACACGTCCCAGCTCTCGGCGAAGCGCGGCGCGTTCGCCACCTCGTATACCTTCTCCGCACGGGCTTGCAGCACCTCGCGCTTCTGCTTGCGCTCGGCCGACAGGCTCGACGACGACAGCGCCTGCTCCACCAGGCTCTGGGAGAGCTGCGACACGTTCGAGATACCCGCGCGAATGGCGCCGCGCAGCTTGGCGTCCAGGGCAGCGCACAGCGCGTCGGCGGTGTCGGCGCGCCCGGGTCCGACCGTGAGGAAGCCGCAGCGCAGGCCCCACGCGAACATCTCCTTGGTGGCGCCGTCGAGCTTCACCGCCAGCAGGTTCGGGTGTCGATTGGCGAGCAGCCCGAAGAGCGACTCGGTCATCGACGGCCGACCCAGGTGGTAGAAGAGCCCGAAGTACGCGTCGTCGCAGAGCACCACCAGCCGGGTGCCGCGTTCCGCCTGCTCCACCAGCGACGCCGCGATGGCATCGCCCGCGTCGGGCGTCGGCACGTAGCCGGTCGGGTTGTTCGGGAAGTTGAGCAGCACGACGAGCTTCTCGCGCTTCTCCCCCTCCCGGCGCAGGGTCTCGGCCAAGCCGGCCGAATTGAAGGCGTCGCCCGCGAAGAACGGGAAGGTGACGAGCTCGGCGCCGAAGCGCACCTCGTAGAGCAGCCGGTAGTTGCCCCAGAACTTGTCGGGCAGCAGCAGGGCGTCACCTTCGTCCACGAAGAGCTCGCCGGCCAGGGTGAGCCCGTGGGTGATCGCGCTGGTCACGACGGGAAGGCCGATCTGCACGCCCTGCAGGCTCGGGTTCTCCTCGCGCAGCTTCTCGCGCCAGAGCTCGCGCAGCGCGGGCCGCCCGGCCGGCGGCGCATAGCTGAACACATCGCCCGGATCGAGGTCGACGAGGTGACGGCGGATCGACGGCAGGTGCATCGGGCCGCCGCCCTCGGTGGCGATCCCGATCGTGGCGTTCACCCGGTAGCCCTTCTCCACCGCCTCGGCGCTCTGCGACAGAATTCCGCGCGGGAAGTAGAGTCGCCTCCCGTACGGCGAGAGCATCGAGTGAACCTCGGGCGCGGCTCGCTCGATCTCCTCGTTCAATGCCTGGGCGAGGGGATTCATGGCTCGACGGCGGGCAACTAGGGCAACCCGGGTGACTGGGTTGGGTGATTCGACCCGCGGAATGTAGCCAACTAGAGGTGCCGGTGGAGCAGGTGCATCCAGTCGCCGAAGCCGAGCGCGCGCCAGAAGCCCTGGGCCTCCGGGTTCGCCGAGGCGACCCGCACCTCCGCGCGCGCGACGCCCCGCTCCCGCACCCAGTCCAGGGCCGCGTCCGCCAGCGCGCGGCCGACGCCGCGGCGTCGCATCTCCTCGCGGACGCCGAGGTCGGTGATCTCGGCGCGCTCGACCTCGTCCAGGATGGCCGGGGCGCGGTCGATGCGAACGATGCACAGGCCCGGCAGGTCGCCGCCCTGGTCGTAGACCAGAACCGCGGCATCGGGGTCGCGGAGGGCGCCTTCCAGGAGGCGGCGGATCTCCGAGTCGGCTTCGGGGCGGAGACGGAACGCGGGATCGAGGGCCTCGTGATGGGACGCGATACCGACCCACAGCGCGGCCAGCCGATCCAGGTCGCGCGGCCCGGCGCGCCGAACTCGACCCGTCGTCGCCACCTCCCGAATCTCGCCCTCGGACGAGGGAGAGGCAATAGAGGTGCGGAAGAGTGAAAAACTTTTCCACCGCAGCCCTCATGCGTACCCGAGGGGCCATCTCCCGCTCGCCAACCGCGTCCGGGGAAAGACAGAATTCCTATTCCGTATCCACTAGTTGGGAGTATCGGCTACCAATCGACGGAGCTGCGCCCTGCTGATGGGCGGCTTGGCACGGAGATTGCCCCTTGTCGGATGGGGTGGTGCGCGTTTCATGGCGACGATCTGGATCATTCACCGAGACGAGGGCGGCCGGACGGCACTGGCCCGCGGCGTCGACTCGGCCATCGTCGTGCTGGGTGCCCCGGGCGACGACTTGTTCCACTCGGCGGGGGCTCCCGACGCGGTGGTGCTGGGCCTCGCCGGCGACTTCGAAGCGGAGCTCGAGTTCGTCCATCGCGTGAGCCCGCGGCTGCGCGGGTGTCCGTGGATCCTGGTGCCGGAGCCGGCATCGGTCGACGAGATGCGCCGCCTGTTCGACACGCTCCCGTATCAGATCGTCCCCTTCCCGCCGCAGCCTCGCGCGCTCCGGCGCGCGCTCCGCGCGGCGCTCCAGGGGCGACCCGCCGACTCCCTGTCCAGGCGGCTGCGCCGGGATCAGCTGGCGGCGCGCTTCGGCCTGTGGCTCGGCGACATCGACGCCCCCGAGCTCCTCCGGGCCCTCGACCCCGGCCTGGCCCGGGTGCCGCTGCTGATCCGGGGCGAGCCCGGCACTGGACGGGGGCTGCTGGCCCGGTACGTACACGCCTTCGGCGGCCCTCCGGACCGCGCTGGAAGCGGGACCCTGATCCAGGTGCCGTGCCGGGGCGCCGTCGCCGCGGGATCGCTGCTGGCGCCGCTCCGAGCCGCTGCGGCCGACGCCGCCTACAGCATCTGGCTCGAGGACGTCGACACCCTCGCGCCCCGGCTCCAGCAACAGGTGCGCGACTGGGTAGAGTTCGGTCCGCCCGAGGGCGCGCTCCGCGCGCCCCTGGTCCGCTGGTTCGCCACAGCGGGAGAGGAGTTCGCGTCGGCGTCGGCGTCGGACTGGAGCGGGGATCACGAGCTCGAGCCAGGTCTGGCCTACGCGCTGTCGGGACTCACCGTGTGCATCCCGCCGCTGCGCGAGCGGTCGGGAGCGATCGAGAGACTGGCGGTGAACGCGGCGCTGCGCTGGTCGACGGCGCACGACCAGACCTTCCGCCACCTGAGCGAGGACTGCATCCAGGCGCTCCGCGACCATCCCTGGCCCGGAAACCTGGCCGAGCTGGAGGCGGTCGTGGCGCAGACCCTGGCTTCGACCGGCGCCGATCCGGTGCGCGCCATCCACCTGCGCTTCTCGGGTGGCGGGGGTGCGCCGGCGGAGCCCGGAGAGAACGAACCGGCGCGCGAGATCGCACCCGCGCGGCCCGCGACTGCGACGATCGAGCCACCGCCCGAGCCGCTCGAGCCCGCGCCGGCGAGCGGCTCGCCGAAATCGGAGTCGGTCCCGGATCGCGGCGCCGCACCCAGCGGCGAGGCCTGGCGCCGGCTGGTGGGCGCCGTCGCCCACGAGATCCGCAACCCCCTGGTCTCGATCCGCACCTTCGTGGAGCTCCTGCCCGAGCGACTCGACGATCCCGAGTTCCGCGAGGGCTTCGCGCGCACGGTCGGCGACGACGTGCGCCGCATCGAGCAGGTGGTGACGCAGCTCCAGGAGATGACCGGCGACGCCCCGGCCGAGGCAAAGCCGGTCGACGTGGCGGCGCTCCTGGAGACCCTGCTCGATGAGCAGCGGAACCAGATCCGGGCCCGACATCTGCTGGTGCTGCGCGAGCTCGATCGCGACGCGCCCCACGCCATGGGCGACCCGGACTCGCTGCGCAGCGCCTTCGCCGGACTCCTGGAGCGGGCGCTCGCGCTGGTGCCCGAGCGCGGAGATCTGTACATCGCCTCGCGCCACCACGAGTCGGGGCTGCGCGGCGGCCCCTCCCTGCGCGTGCTGCTGCGCTACTCCGCATCCGCGTCGGAGGCCGCTCCCGATGCCCGGAGCGCGCCGATTCCAGAGCTGAGCCCCAGTGCGGCGGCCCTCGAGTTCAGCCTGGCCGAGGCCACCGTTCGCAGCCAGGGCGGCACCCTGACCCTCGACACCAGCGACCCCCGGGAGAGCGTCGTCGTCATCGACCTCCCCGCCCCCCGCGCCTGATCCGGAGGGCAAGAACCCGCCGGCGCCTTTCGATACCTTCCCGCCATGCCGCGGGTGCTGGTGGTGGATGACGAGCCCGGCGTGCAGGAGTCCCTCCGGATGCTGCTCAAGGGGGACTGCGAGGTTGTCACCGCCGGGGACGCGGACGCGGCGCTGCGCGCCATCGCCCACAGCCCGCCGGACCTGATCCTGCTCGACCTGATCATGCCGGGGCGCAGTGGTCTCGAGCTGCTGGCGGAGCTGACGGAGCAGGGCCAGTCGACGCCGGTGGCGCCGGTGGTGGTGCTGACGGCCACCCGGACCGTCACCAGCGCGGTCGAGGCCATGAAGCGCGGCGCCGCCGACTACATCACCAAGCCCTTCGAGCTGGACGCCCTGCGCATCAAGGTGCGCCAGCTGCTCGAGCGACGAGCGCTCGAGCAGGAGGTGGTGCGGTTGCGCGACGAGGTCGAGGGGCGCCACCGGCTGGAGGGACTCGTGGGCCGGAGCCCCCTCATGCAGGGGGTCTTCCGGACGATCGAGCGCCTGGCGCGCTCCCGGGCGAACGTGCTCGTCACCGGCGAGAGCGGCACGGGCAAGGAGCTGGCCGCACGCGCCCTCCACGACCTGAGCCCCCGGGCCGCCGGGCCGTTCGTGGCGGTGAACTGCGGCGCCATCCCGCACCAGCTGATCGAGAGCGAGCTCTTCGGACACGAGAAGGGCGCCTTCACCGACGCGGTGGAGCGGCGCATCGGGCGCTTCGAGGCGGCCCACGGCGGGACGCTGCTGCTGGACGAAATCGGCGAGCTCGCGCTGTCGCTCCAGGTGAAGCTCCTGCGCGCGCTCCAGGAGCGGTGCGTCGAGCGGCTCGGCAGCACCGAGTCGATCCCGGTGGACGTGCGCGTGGTCGCCGCCACCAACCGCGACCTGGAGCAGGACGTGGCCGACGGTCGCTTCCGGGCGGACCTCTTCTACCGGATCAACGTGGTCCGGATCGAGCTGCCGCCGCTGCGCGAGCGCCGCGAGGACGTGGTGCTCCTGGCCGAGCACTACCTGTCGAGCACTCGCGAGCCAGACGCCCCCGCGGCCGAGCTGCTGCCCAGCGCCGTGCAGGCACTCGAGCGCTACCCCTGGCCCGGCAACGTCCGCGAGCTCGAGAACGCCCTCGAGCACGGCCTGGCCATGCGCGATGGCGTGGCGATCAGCGCCGAGCACCTCCCGGACGCCGTGGTGCGCGCGGGGGAGACCGAGTTGCTGCGCGAGGACTGGCGCGCGGGCCGGATCGGCTTCGAAGAGACGACGCGCCGCTTCGAGGCCCAGATGCTGCGCGAGGTGCTGGAGCGGTGCGCCTGGAACCAGACCCACGCGGCCGCCGATCTCGGGATCACCCGCCGCGTCCTCAAGCTGAAGATGGACAAGCTCGGAATCGAGTCCCGGGACGCCTCGCCCGGCTGAAGCCGTTCGCGGGCGACCTCCGGGCGGCTCCGCCGTTCCGCCTGGAACACATCGAATTTCTCGTTCAGAACTAGATTCTTATGGACCCAGGTGCGTACCGGGTGTACGCACCCGAACAGCTCGGGCCAGCTGGCGCCAGACGCCAAAAATCAAGATTCCCTTTCAATTTCAAAGAGTTCCATGCCTCCAAGGACCCGTGTGACCCATGGCACGGCGATTGCGATGCCAAGCGTCGGGAGGCGACAACAGACATGAGCGAGCCGGCGACTGGCCAGATGACCATCCTGGTCGTGGACGACGAGCTGGGGCCCCGCGAGTCCCTGCGCATGGTCCTCTCTCCGCGCCATCACGTGGTGCTGGCGGAGAACGGGGCCGAGGCCCTCGAGATCCTGCGCACCACCCCCGTCGACATCGTCACCGTCGACCTGAACATGCCCGGCATGCGGGGCGACGAGCTGATGCGCACCGTGCGCGACGAGTTCCCCCAGATCGAGGTCATCGTCATCACCGGATACGGGACCATGGAGAGTGCGGTCCAGGGACTGCGCCATGGCATCTGCGACTACCTGAGCAAGCCCTTCGACGTGGTGCAGGTGATCGCGGCGGTGACCCGCGCCCAGGCGAGACAGCAGAGCCGGCGCAACCTGGTCGGGTTCCTGGAGGGCATCGGCGAGGTCCTGGGCCGGGACCGCGACGCCACCGATCTGCTGGAGGAGCTCGAGGGGTCCGGCGGCCTGCGCGACCGGGTGCGCGAGATGCTGAGTGAGCCGGCGCTCGAGGGGGCGCTGCCGCGCACCGCCGCCCACGACCCGCGCACCGTCGACTTCCTCGAGATCCTGGCCGACACCATCGAGAGCCGAGACCTGTTCATGCGCGGCCACGCGCGCCGGGTCGCCTTCTACGCGGGACTCCTGGCCGACCGACTGTGCCTGAGCGCCGAGGTGCGGGAGCACCTCCGTATCTCGTCGTTCCTCCACGACCTCGGCAAGGTCGGTGTTCCGTCAGAGGTGCTGTCCAGCCGCGATCCGCTGGGCCGGCCGGAGCGCGACGCCGTGGAGCAGCACACGGCGATCGGCGAGCGGCTGATCCGCCCGCTGGGCTTCGGCAGCGCCATCGCCTCTGTCATCCGCCACCACCACGAGCACTTCGACGGCACAGGCTACCCCGACGGTGTGCGCGGAGAGGAGATCCCCCTGGTGGCGCGCATCGTCTCGGTGGCGGACGCGTTCGACGCGATGACCTGCGACCGACCCTACCGCCAGGCCATGAGCCAGGAAGCCGCGGTCGTGGAGCTCCGCAAGTTCGCCGGAGCCCAGTTCGACCCCAACCTCGTGAAGGAATTCGTGGCGATCGTCGAGACCGGGATCTGCGACATCAACCCGGACCTGCTCGACCTCCGCAATCTGCAGGAGTCGCCGTCATCAGAGTCGGCCGCGCCGTCGGCGCCGCAGCAAGGGGGTAAGCGATGAGCACAGCAACACGCCCGCTTCCGCTCGGAAACGGGGGGCACGGAAGCAGACGAGGCGAAGATTCGCGAACGGCGCGTCGGGACCGCCGGGAGCGAACCGTGCGCATGGTGGAGCTCTCCCCCTTCCCCCGGGTTTCCAGGAACCGGGGAAGAAGCGTGGGCTTCACCCGCGACGAGTCCGCGACGGGGATGTGCCTCGGCGTGGACTGCGCCGAGAAGAGAGGTGCGCTGCTGCGCGTCACCGTTCGAGGCGCCAACGGCCGGCCGACTCTCGACCGCCTGGCCCGCGTGGTCTGGTCCCGACCGCGCAGCGACGGCCGCCACTGGCTCGGACTCGAGTTCGTGGCCGACAGCCGCAAGCCAAAGACCGTGCGGCGGACGAAATCGCGCGGCCGGTCGAGGGTCCGTGCCTGAGGAGTGACGAGGGGCCATGGTAGAGACCGGCACGGCCCGATGCGGCAAAGCTGAGCGAAGTTCAGAAGGCTGGCTAACTTCTCGCCATGTTCGGAATCGGCGGGCAGGAGCTGATCCTGATCCTGGTGGTGGCGCTGCTGGTCTTCGGACCGAAGCGGCTGCCGAGTCTGGCGCGCTCGCTCGGACGCGGGCTGGCCGAGTTTCGGCGGGCGTCCTCGGACCTGCGTCACAGCCTGAGTCAGGAGCCCGCGCCCGAGAATCCGCCGAAGCCCTCGCCCGCGGAGCGCATCGCAGCACCCGCGCAGCCTGCGCAGCCGGCCCAGGCCGGCGCGCCCGAACCGCAGACCGAGCCCGCACCGGCAGCGGACGCACCCGAGTCGAAGCCCGACCCCGCACCGGCAGCGGACGCGCCCGAGTCGAAGCCCGAGCCCAAACCCGAGCCTCCGGCCAAGCCCTCGGAACCGGCCGGTGGATGACACGCCCCAGCCCATCACCGCGCACCTGTCGGAGCTGCGCACGAGGCTGTTCCGCCTGATCCTCGCCTGGGGCGGGGCGGCGGTCGTGTGCTGGACCTGGGCGGAGGACATCTTCCGCTTCCTGCTCGAGCCCGCGGTGGCCGCCCTGGGCATTCACGGCGGAAAGCTCCAGGCGATTGCACCGACCGAGATCTTCTTCACCTACCTGAAGTGCGCCCTGCTGGGCGGCTTCTTCGTCTCCCTGCCCGTGATCTTCTGGCAGATCTGGGCCTTCGTGGCGCCCGGCCTCTACTCCAGCGAGCGGCGCACCATCGTGCCGTTCGTGTTCGTCTCGACCCTCCTGTTCAGCGGCGGCGCGGTCTTCGGGTACACCATCGTCTTCCCGATCATCTTCAATTTCTTCGTCACCTTCGACAGCGACTTCGTCCAGTCCGCGTGGACCATGCGCGAGGTCTTCGCCCTCACCACGCGCCTGTTCCTCGCCTTCGGCATCGCCTTCGAGCTGCCCATCGTCGTCTTCTTCCTCTCCATCTCCGGCATCGTCAGCTCCCGGCAACTCCTCATGGGAACTCCGTACGCCATCCTCGCCGTCTTCGTCACCTCGGCGCTGATCACCCCGCCGGACGTCATCAGCCAGGTCTTCCTGGCCGTCCCGATGATCGTCCTCTACCTGCTGGGCGTAGGCGTAGCCTGGATCTTCGGCAGAAGGCGGAGCAAGAGCTCCGACGTAACGCCCGTCGAACACCCCTGATTCGCGGAGAGGCGCGAGGGGTTTCCTCTTGGG
>JAPUKG010000049.1 GCA_027295775.1 Pseudomonadota bacterium | reverse complement strand
GCGCGGCGGGAGTATCTGGGTCTCGACCAGGCTGACGTCCCAGATGTCGTCACGGCTTACTACGACCCGAGCCTGGACGTTCACCACCGGCTTCCCGTCACCTTCGCGATGACCTATTGCTTCTATCTAGCGCCCCAGGTGCCCGAGGAGGCTCGCCGTCTCTTCGACGCAGCGGCCGCCAGTGCCGGAATCTCGAGCGACGGGATCACCAACCTGGCGGGACACCGGATCAACGCCATCGCGTGGTTCCTCTCGCGGGAGTGGGGCCTGGGCGAGCTCGAGGCCGCTATTCGCAGCGAGATCGAGGCGAACTATGAACCGACGTGGGACCGCGGCCAGGGCGAGTTTACCTGGGGCCTGGGCCTCGCCGAAGAGTACCCGCGCGGTCAGTACAACGGCTTCCTCGCCGCCGCCGAGGTCGTGAGCCCAGGGGCCTGGGCCCGCCTGTCCGAAGCACCGCTGCCGAAACAGCCCGGTCTCGTCGAAGGCGTCGACTTCCCAACGGTCGCGCTCGCCGAAGCGCGCTGGGAGAAGGACGCGCTGCGCCTTCGACTCCATCCTCAGAGCGACGAGGCCCTGGGGCGACCGACGCGCTTTCGCGTCACCGGACTCGACGACCCCGCCCGGTGGCGCGTCGAAGGGGATGCGCGCCTGGCCTCGAGGGCCGGGGACCTCGTCGTCGAGACGTCGGTCCGGGATCACCGGCTGACGCTGCGACCCGCGGAGTAGGCGCGCCTCGCGATGGCTTCCAGACGCCGCGAATTACTCGCCGAGCAGTGCCTGCAGCGACTGCCACAAGACGATCACCAGAATGATCGGAACCGGGATGCGCAGCAGCCAACGCCACAGCGCGAACCAGCCCACGCCTTCCGCGCCCGGCTGGACCTCGGCCATCGGATCGCGCATCACCCAGCCGACGAAGACCGCCAGGAACAGGCCGCCCAGCACCAGCAGCACGTTGCCCGCGATCTGATCCATCGTGCCGAGGACGTCGAGACTGAGGGCGGCGGGGATCCCCACGAGCGCAATCGCCGGGCCCACGAGCAGCGCCGCGCGGCGGCGCTCCCAGCCGAGGCCGTCCATCACCGAGGCGACGACCACCTCGAGCAGCGAGATCGCCGATGTGAGCGCGCCGACGGCGAGGGCCACGAAGAAGAGCAGGCCCACTACCCGTCCGGCGGCGCCCATCCCCGCAAACGTCTTGGGCAGGGTGATGAAGAGCGCCCCCACCGTGCTCTCACCCACGTCGCCGGACAGACCGAGAGCGAAGATCAGCGGGAAGACCGCGAGGCCCGCGACGAACGCGACGGCGAAGTCGGCCCCGGCGATCACCAGTGACGCGTTGGGGAGGTGCTCCCGACGGGACAGGTAGCTCGCGTAGGTGAGCATGGCACCCATGCCGAGACTGAGACTGAAGAAGGCCTGGCCGGCGGCAGCGTGGAGGGTCTCGAAGCTCCAGATCTGGCTGAAGTCGATGGCCAGGTAGAACTCGTAGCCCGAGGCCGCTCCGTCGAGGGCGGCGGCGTAGACCGCGAGGCCGATCACCAGGGCGAAGAGCAGCGGCATGAGGACCAGGCTCGTCCGCTCGATCCCGCCCTTCACGCCCCCGGCGACGACCGCCACGGTGATCCCCATGAAGAGCAGGTGCCACACCAGGGCCGCCGGACCGCTCGAGATCTCGCCGAAGAAGGCACCCGGATCCTCGGGAAAACCCCCGATCACGGCGGTCAGCGCGTAGCGCAGAGTCCAGCCCGCAATGACGCTGTAGTAGCCGAGGATGAGGAGTCCGGCGGCGACGAAGAGCCAGCCGAGCGGGCGCCAGCTCCGCCCCCCGTAGTGGGCGAGCGCCTCGACGGGGCTCCTTCCGGCCCCGCGGCCCAGGACCAGCTCGGCCAGCAGGACCGGCAGTCCGATCAGCAGGGTCAGTGCCAGATAGAGGAGCACGAAGGCGCCGCCGCCGTGCTCGGCAGTGAGATACGAGAAGCGCCACATGTTGCCGAGTCCAACGGCGGAGCCGACGGCCGCCAGGAGGAACCCGGTCCGGCTGGTCCACTGCTCGCGAGGCGCGCTGGCCATGAATCAAACCCCCCAGATTGATTCGCAGCGACGTCGAGGATACTCGATTCGGCGGCCAGGCTACCCCCTGCGCGGTATGGTTTGAATGGATGGCCGTCAAGAAGCGACCCAGGAAGAAGAAGGCCGCGCGCGCGAAGAAGTCCGCCCCGGAGCGCGTCCGGGCGTTCCGCCTCTCGCCCCACGTGCGCCCCCGCGACGTCGACGTCGCAGTCGAGCTGGACCCGAGCCGGAGCACGGCCTTCAAGGGAACGGTGGCGTTCGATCTCGAGCTCGACCGGCGCAAGAGCGCCATCGAGCTCCACGCGGCCGATCTGCGCGTGGGCCGCGCGCGCGTGTGGGTCGACGGCGCGATGCGCCGAGGGCAGGTGGTCCCGCACCCCGAGCGCCAGACCGTCGAGATCCGCTTCGACGCGGCCGTACCGGCCGGCTCCGCCCGGCTCGAGCTCGCCTTCTCCGGCCGACTGCGCGCGGACCTGTGTGGGCTGTACCAGGCGAAGGTGGGCGAGCAGCGCTACGCGTTCACCCAGCTCGAAGCCGCCGACGCGCGCAAGTTCTTCCCCTGCTTCGACGAGCCGGCCATGAAGGCGCGCTTCCAGCTCTCGGTCACGACCGGCGCCGGGAACGCCGTGATCTCGAACAGTCCCGCCGAGCGGGTCGAGCGCCACGGCGACGGAACCCAGACGGTCCAGTTCGCGCGCACCCCGCTCCTCTCCAGCTACCTGGTCGCGCTCGCCGTGGGCGAGCTCGACTGCTCGGAGGCCGCCTTCGCCGGATCGACCGAGATCCGCGTGTGGCACGTGCCGGGCAAGGGCGGGCTCGTGGCGTTTGCGCTCGAGGCCGCGCGCGAGACGCTGCTGCGCCTGGAGGCGTACTTCGACCTCCCCTACCCCTACGCCAAGCTCGACCTGGTGGCGGTCCCGGACTTCGAGTTCGGCGCCATGGAGAACGCGGGCGCGGTCTTCTTCCGCGAGACCCTGCTGCTGATGGACCCCGCCACGGTCACCCTGATGGAGAAGAAGCGGGCGGCCGAGGTGATCTGCCACGAGCTCGCCCACATGTGGTACGGCGACCTGGTCACCATGGCCTGGTGGGACGACCTGTGGCTGAACGAGGCCTTCGCCACCTGGATGGCCTTCCACGTGGTCGACCAGTGGAAGCCCGAGTGGAAGATGTGGCAGGACTTCCTGCTCCACCGCGCGGCCGCCCTCGACCTGGACGCGCTGCGCAACACCCATCCCATCTATACGACGGTCCGCACCCCCGACGATGCCAACGCGAACTTCGACGTCATCACCTACGAGAAGGGGGCGTCGGTGGTGCGCATGATCGAGCGCTACCTGGGCGCCGACGTCTTCCGCGACGGCGTGCGCCGCTACATCCGACGCCACCGCGAATCCAATACGGTCGCCGCCGACCTGTGGAACGCGCTCTCGGAGGTGTCGGGCGAGAAGGTCGACCGGGTGGTGCGGGCCTGGATCGAGCAGGAGGGCTATCCGGCGGTGACCGTGCGCCGTGTCGAGGTGGACGGCACCGCCTACATCGAGCTTCGGCAGGACCGCTTCTACGAGCGGCCGCCGCGCACGGCGCCGAGCCCGGCGCCGCGCTGGCCCGTTCCCTGGGTGGGCCGGATCGGCGACGGCTTCCTGGGCAACAGCCACTCGGTGCGCCACCTGCTGACGAAGCGGCGCGACCGCATCCCCGCCGACGGAGCGGACCTGTCCTTCGTGTACGGCAACGCCGACGAGGGCGGCTTCTTCCGGCCCCAGCACGACGAGGACGTCGTCAAGGACCTGATCGAGAACCTGAACGCCCTGTCGCCGCTCGAGCGCATGGGCTTCGTCGATCACCAGTGGGCGCTGCTGCGCGCGGGCCGCTCGTCGGTGGCGAGCCTGCTGGATCTGATCGCGGCGCTGGGCGTCGAGCGGGACGCGGATGTCCTGTGCGCGCTGCGCCGTCCGCTCGCGACGATGACGCGGCGGCTGGCACCCGACACCGGTCCCGACATCGAGGCGCGCCTGCGCGCCTGGATCGAGGTGTACTACGGCGCCCAGGTGGACGAACTCGGCTGGGCCCCGGCCGCGAACGAGGACGCCGAGACCTCGCTGCGGCGCGCGGAGATCCTGTCCATCGTCGGCGGGATCGGCCGCGCGACCGCGGTGCTGGAGGAGGCGCAGCGCCAGTGCGCGGGCTACCTGGCCGACCGCCGCGCGCTCGACCCCAACCTGGCGGACCCGGTCGTGGCGATGGCCGCGGCCGACGGCGACAAGGCCCTGTACGACTCGTTCCTGTCCGCCATGCGCGGCGCGTCCACACCCCAGGAGCACCGGCGCTTCCTGCTCGCCCTCGGCGACTTCGAGGACCCGGCCCTGGTCGACCGCACCCTGGCGCTCTCGCTGACCGACGACGTCGCCACCCAGGATGTGGTCTTCGTGCTGGTGCGCCTGCTGGCGAACCGGGAGGCACGCGAACGCACCTGGGAGTTCATCAAACGGCGCTGGCCCCGGCTGCGGCCGCGCTTGGCGCCGCTCCTGGCCACCCGTCTGATCGACGCGACCCCGGGCCTGGGCACGCGCGCCCACCGGCAGGACGTGGCCCGCTTCTTCCGCGAGAACCCGATCCCCTCCGGCTCCCGGGCCCTGCGCCAGGCTCTCGAGCGCTTCGACTGGTACGCCGAGTATCGCCGCCGCGCGGGCCCCGAGCTGGCCGCCTACCTGAGCGGATTGACCGAGTGAGGGGCTTGACGGAGTAGCCATCTTTCGCTTTAGTTTCGCTATCCGTCTGTCGGGGGGCGACGGCGAAAAGCGAGGGCTCCTCCGCGTGAACATCCCCGTCAAGCAGGCGATCAAGGGCCGCGGCGCGGCCGAGAACCCCCCGAACCGATTCGAGCGGCTCGTCTACGAGACCGACGGCGAGGAGTACCTCGACGGCGGCTTCGGCGACCCCGACGAGGACCGCACCGCCCGGCCCCGCACCGTCTACTACCGCGACCCCGCCCGCACCGTGCTCGCCGGCAACCAGAGCCCGGACGTCCCGTTCGCCACCAGCTTGAATCCGTACCGCGGTTGCCTACATGGATGTGTGTACTGTTACGCACGCCCGACCCACGAGTACCTCGGGTTCTCGGCCGGGCTCGACTTCGAGACAAAGATCCTGGTGAAGGAGAACGCACCGGAGCTGCTCCGCCGCGAGCTCTCGGCGGTGAAGTGGAAGCCGCAGGTGGTGGCGCTCTCGGGCGTCACGGACCCGTATCAGCCCATCGAGCGGAAGCTCGAGATCACCCGGCGCTGCGTGGAGGTGTTCGCCGAGTTCCGCAACCCGGTCGGCGTGGTGACCAAGAACGCGCTGGTGGCGCGGGACACCGACCTCTTCGTGGAGCTGGCCGCCCACGAGGCGGTGGCCGTGCACGTGTCGATCACGACCCTCGACCCGCAGCTCATGCGGCGGATGGAGCCTCGCACCTCCCATCCCAGCCAACGCCTGGAGGCGATCCGAAGGCTGGCCGCGGCGGGCGTTCCCGTGGGCGTGATGGCGGCGCCGATCATCCCCGGACTGAACGACCACGAGATCCCGGCGATCCTGGAGGCCGCCGCCGAGGCCGGTGCCTCCTTCGCCGCACACATCCTCCTCCGGCTCCCCTATGGCGTGAAGGATCTCTTCGCGGCCTGGCTCGAGCGTCACTACCCCGATCGCGCCAAGAAGGTGTTGAACCGGATCCAGGAGGTGCGCGGCGGGCAGGGGCGCCTCAACGACGCCCGCTTCGGCTCGCGCATGCGCGGGGAGGGCCTGTACGCCGCGCACGTCCACAAGCTCTTCGAGGTGGCCTGCCGCCGGGCCGGGCTCGACGGCCCGCATCCGGTCCTCTCGACCGATTCGTTCCAGAAGCCCCGAGGCCCGCAGCTCGCGCTCTTCGAGTGAGCGGCCGCCCGGCGCGCCGCATTGCCTTTCCGCCTGACGCGGGGACGGGCATCATCGGGCGATGCGGACCGACGCAGAGCTGGCCTCGACCCTGTCGCGCATCGACGGCCGCGGCTACAAGGCGTACCAGGACCTGGAGGGCGCGTTCTCCCTCCGCGACCTGACCCTGTTCGTCGACCACGTCCAGGGCGATCCCTTCGCCGCGCCGTCGAAGATCCGCCTGCGGGTGCCGATGGCGGTGGCCGGGTTGCCCCCGGCGCTCTTCTCCACCCGGCCGCGGCGGATCGCCCTCGAGGACGTCCTGGCGCGGCAGGTACGCAGCCGGATCGGCCGGGGACGCCGCGCGCCGAACGTCTCCGGGAGCGGGAAGAGCGGACTCGTGGAGATCGACGCCGGCGCCCAGGAGGTGATCGAGCGAACCGCCCTGGTCATAACGGCCGACTGGGTGGAGGCGCGGCTCCGCGTAGGGCTGCCCGCGGCCGGACGGCGCGTGCTCGGGCGCCAGGCCGACCAGCTCCTCTGCCGCGCGCTCCCCGAGCTGGCCCGCGGCGCCCTCTGCTGGGACCAGCTCGACCGGGAGCGCGCCCAGCGCTTCGTCGAGTGCGTGGAGAACCAGGAGTACATCCGGAGCCGGCTCGACGAGCTGGGGCTGGTGGCCTTCGTCGCCAACGGCTCGATCCTCCCGCGCGAGAGCGGCGCGAGCGACCGGCCCCTCCGGGCGCCCGGCGTGGCGGTGGTCTTCCAGTCCCCCGCCAGTCTCGAGGTCCCCATCGAGGTTCCCAACGCGATCGACGAGAGCGGGACGCGCGAGATCCGGGGCATGGGTATCCCAAGGGGCGTAACGCTGGTGGTGGGCGGCGGCTACCACGGCAAATCGACGCTGCTGCGCGCCGTCGAGCGCGGCGTCTATCCCCACATTCCGGGTGACGGCCGCGAGTACGTCGTCTCTTCGCCCGGTCTGGCCAAGATCCGCGCCGAGGACGGGCGAAGTGTCGCGGGTGTCGACATCGCGTCCTTCATCCGCGAGCTGCCGGGCGGCCGCGACACCCAGCACTTCCAGACCGACGACGCGAGCGGCAGCACCAGCCAGGCCGCCGCGCTGGTGGAGGCCGTGGAGGCCGGCGCCACCGGTCTGCTCCTCGACGAGGACACCTCCGCCACCAACTTCATGGTCCGCGACGCGCGCATGCAGGCCCTGGTCCGCCGCGAGGACGAGCCGATCACGCCCTTCCTGGAGCGGGTCCGCCCGCTCTACGAAGAGCTGGGCGTCTCGACGCTGCTGGTGATGGGCGGCTGCGGCGACTACTTCGACGTGGCGGACCGGGTGCTGAGCATGCGCGAGTACCTCCCCTTCGATGTCACCGAGCAGGCGCGCGCGATCGCGGCGGCGAGCGCGTCGGGCCGGCGGATGGAGGCCCAGGACGAGCTCCGCCGCGCCTCGGCGCGCGTGCCGCTGGCATCCAGCTTCGACGCCTCGCGGGGCCGGCGCGAGATCGCCATCGACGCGCGCGGGCGCGACCGGATCCGCTACGGGACCCACGACATCGACCTGCGCGGCCTCGAACAGCTGGTGGACACGAGCCAGACGCGGGCGGTGGGCCTCGCCCTCCTGCTGGCGGGTCGGCGCTTCGCCGACGGCCAAGCCACCGTGAGCGAGATCCTGGACGCGCTCGACGCGTTGCTCGACACCGAGGGCCTCGACGCGCTGGATCCCTTCCCCCGACCGGGGCACCATCCGGGGGAGCTGGCCCGACCCCGGCGGCTCGAGATTGCCGGCGCCCTCAACCGACTGCGGTCCCTGCACGTCCGGGACCCGGAGAGAGAGACATGAGAAAAGGCATCCATCACCTCGGCCTGGCCACCCACGACATGGAGGCCACGCTGGACTTCTACGAGCGGGTGCTGGGCTTCCCGGCCGTCGTCTGCGAGACCATCGAGCCCGAGAGCGGGGGCACCATCCGCCACGCCTTCTTCGACGCGGGAAACGGCGAGCTCGTGGCCTTCATGGAGGCGAACGACATCGAGGGCGTGGCGCCCGACTTCGACACCGGAATCAACCGCGGCCTGGGCACGGGCTCGGGCATGTTCCACTTCGCGTTCAAGGTGGACGACGCTGCCGAGCTGGAGGCGGTGCAGAAGGAGCTCGAGGCAAAGGGCGTGAAGGTGCGCGGCGTCGTCGACCACGGCTGGTGTAAGTCCATCTACTTCCGCGACCCCAACCATCTGCAGCTCGAGTTCTGCTGCATGAGCGGGGAGCTGGAGGAGCGGCACCGGGCCGGCCGCGAGAGCGAGTCCTGGACGCGCCAC
>JAPUKG010000489.1 GCA_027295775.1 Pseudomonadota bacterium | reverse complement strand
GCCGTGAACGTCCGATCCGTCGGCATCTGTCTCAAGGTCGATCAGCCCCAGGCGGTCGAACCGGTGGGCACGCTGGTCGATTTCCTGGACGAGCGCGGCGTGCGGGTCCTCGCCGACCCGGAGTGCGCGCGGCAGGCGGGCCTCGACCCGACGTCGCGCCTCGAGCTGGCCGCCCAGTCCGACCTGATCGTGGTGTTGGGCGGGGACGGGACCCTGCTCTCGGTGGCCCGCGAGATCGGCACCGCCCAGGTGCCGATCCTCGGCGTCAACCTCGGCACCCTCGGCTATCTGACCGAGATCAACGTGGAGGAGCTCCTGCCCGCCTTCGAGCGGCTGCTCAAGGGCGACTTCGAGATCGAGACCCGACTCCGTCTCGAGGTCGTCGTGCGCCGAGGCGAGCGCGAGGTAGGGCGCTTCCAAGCCCTGAACGATGCGGTCATCTCCAAGAGCGCCATGTCGCGCATGATCGACCTGGAGACCCTGGCCGAGGGCCGCCCCGTCACGACCTATCACAGCGACGGCCTGATCATCGCGACGCCCACCGGCTCGACCGCATACTCGCTCTCGGCCGGAGGCCCGATCCTGATGACGGGCATCGGGGCGTTCATCCTCAACCCCATCTGTCCTCACTCCCTGAACCACCGCCCGGTGGTGATCCCCCAGTCGGCGGAGATCGAGGTCCGCGTCCATACCCGAGGCGGCGAGGTGGCGCTCACTGTCGACGGTCAGGAGTTCATCGCCCTCGAAGAGGGCGACACGGTTCTGCTCCACCGCTCCCCCCACCCGGTCGAGATCGTGGCGTCGCCCTTCCGCAGTCGCTGGGAGGTGATGCGCACCAAGCTGGGCTGGGGAGAGCGGTGATTCGAGCGCTTCGCGCCGCGGGCTGGGAAGACCGGTGATCGAGACCCTGCGCATCGCGCAGATCGCGATCGTCGACGAGGTCGAGATCGAGTTCGGGCCGGGCCTGAATGTGCTCACCGGGGAGACGGGCGCGGGGAAGTCGATCGTGCTGGGCGCGCTCGCCTTGCTGGCGGGGGGACGCGCGTCGTCCGAGGTGGTGCGCGAGGGCGCGGAGCAGGGCAGCGTCGAGGCGGTGTTCCGCACCGATGGCCTTGCGGACCTGGAGCGGGAGCTCGAGGCGCGCGGCTTCGACACGAGTGAGCACGAGCTGGTGGTGCACCGCAGCGTGGCGAGCAGCGGCCGCAGCCGCGCGCGGCTGGGCGGGACACTCGTCCCGCTGGCCACGCTGTCCGAGCTCTTCGCCGGTCGCGTCGAGGTCTCGAGCCAGCACAGCACCCAGTCGCTGCGCCGGCCCGAGACCCACGGCCGGCTCCTCGACGTCGCGGGAGGGCTCCTCTCGGAGCGCGAGGCCGTCGAGCGCGCCTTCTCGCAGCTGCGCGCTCTGGACCGGGAGATCCAGACGCTGGTCTCCGAGGGCGAGGAGCGCGAGCGCCGGCGCGACTTCCTGGCCTTCCAGATCCGCGAGATCGACGACGCGCACCTCGAAGCCGAGGAGCTCGAGAAGGTCGCCGCCGATCGCTCCCGCCTGGCCCACGCCGGCCGCCTGCGCCAGGAGGGCGGCGCGGCCTGGGCCGCGCTGTCGGGAGACGGTCTGCCCGAGGACGCGGACGGGGCCGTCGATCTGCTCGGGGGTGCGCTGCGCCGGCTCGAGGCGATGAGCGAGCTCGACCCCTCGTTGGAGGAGACCGCCGGGCGGCTGCGCGACCTCGAGACCGAGCTCCGGGACGCCGCCGCCGACCTGGAGCGCTACGTGGACGGGATCGAAGCCGATCCGGCGCTCCTCACCTCTCTGGAGGAGCGCCTGGACCAGGTAGAGACCCTGCGCCGCAAGTACGGTCAGGACGTCGGCGAGATCCTCGCCTACCGCCACCAGATCGCGAAGGAGCTGGGCTCGATCGAGGGCGCGGACGAGCGAGCGTCCGCGCTGGTCCGGGAGCGGGCCTCGCTGGCCGCCGCCCTGTGCGAGCGCGCGGGCAAGCTCTCCGAGGCGCGCCGGGCCGCGGGAGAAGAGCTGTCCCGACGGGTGGAGCGCTCCCTGCGCGGTCTGGGCCTGGCCCGGGCCCGGTTCGAGGTGGGCCTGGAGCCGGTGAGCGCGCCGGAGGCCGCCTCTCGCGCTCTCCCTTGCGGCCCCGCGGGGAACGAGGTGGCGGTGTTCCGCTTCGCGGCGAACCCCGGCGAGAGCCTCCGGCCCCTCCACAAGGTGGCCTCGGGCGGGGAGCTCTCCCGGCTCGTCCTCGCCCTCAAGAGTGCCCTGCGCCGGGCCCCGGGCGGCATGGTGCTGGTCTTCGACGAGGTGGACGCCGGGGTCGGCGGTCGGGCCGCCGACCGGGTGGGGCGCGCCCTCGCGGAGCTGGCCGTCCGTCACCAGGTCCTCTGCATCACCCACCTTCCCCAGATCGCGGCCCTCGCCGACGTGCACTTCCGGGTGGAGAAGCGCGAACGGGCGGGGCGAAGCGCGGTCCGCGTGTGCCGCGTCGACGGCGGCGCGCGGATCGACGAGATTGCCCGGATGGCGGGTGGCGAGCGCGTGAGCGAGGCCACGCGACGCCACGCCGAGGAGCTCCTCGCGTCCCGGCGCTCCTCCTAAAGGGGTCCCGGAGAGCGTCCGATGGAGGGGGGACTGCGCGCGCGCAGGAGTGCGCGAGGTCACTCTTCTCGCGCGTCGCGGGGGCGATGAATCCTATGGCGAGCAGTGAGTCCGCGGCCGGCACCGGCGGGGCGGAGGTCCGGGTGGTGCCGACGGGGGCCACCTTGCTGGTCAAATCGGGGTTCTATGCGGGCCTCGAGGTGACCGTGGACCGGGACTGGGTCGTGATCGGAAGGGGCAGGAGCGCGGACGTGGTCATCGCCGAGCCGACGATCTCTCGCGCCCACGCCGCCATCGGCTTCGACGAGAGGGGCTTCTTCGTGCAGGACCTGGGCAGCACCAACGGAACGCTGGTGAACGGCGGCCGAGCGGTGCGGCAGGTCCTGAAGAGCGGAGACGAGGTCCAGATGGGACGACTGGTCGTCGGCGTGACGCTGCCGACCTAGCCGGGCTTCCGCAGAGACGTACAGGGACAGCGAGATGCAGATCAGGGACTACACGGTCATGTTGGTGGGCGACGAGCAGTCGCCCGTCCGTCGCTTCTACATCTCGGCCGACAAGCTGCGGCGCGGCCTGTGGATCGCCGTGGCCGCCGCCGTCTTCCTGGTTGCCGGGGTCTGGGACTACTGGCGACTGCGCGCCGACAACAGCGAGCTCGACATGCTCCGGATCGAGGCCACCGAGCAGCGCGAGCAGATCCAGAGCTTCGAGAGGACCCTGGCCGCCGCCAGGGAGAACCTCACCCGAGTGGAAGAGCTCGAGCGCAAGGTTCGCATCATCGCCAACCTGCCGGGCGCGGCCTCGTCCGGCGGCGTCGAGGTGACCGAGCTCGCGCCGCCCACCCACGGCGATCTCGGCGAGGCCCCCGCGGATCTCCTGCCCCCGGCCGGCGTGCCGGTGGAGAAGACCGAGGGGCCCGTTGCCGGCCCCCAGGCGCAGGTGGAGCCCGAGCACCGCGAGGACCTGCTGGCGGAGGGTCTGTCGACCCCCGGCGCGCGCCACCTGCGCGCCCTGGACGCCACAGCGAAGCAGCTCGGCTCTCGCGCGGGCGGGCGGGTCGGCTCGCTCGAGGAGCTCGTCGCGGGTCTGGAGGACAAGCGCACGAAGCTGGCCTCCATGCCGTCGATCTGGCCCACCCGCGGGTGGCTCACGTCGCGCTACGGCTATCGAGTGTCGCCCTTCACCGGGAAGCGACAGCGCCACAATGGCATCGACATCGCCGCCAAGCCGGGGACCCCGGTGACGTCGCCGGCCCGGGGCCGGGTCAAGTTCGTGGGACGCAAGGGGCTGCTGGGCAATACCGTGGTGATCGACCACGGCTACGGCGTGCGCACCGTCTACGGCCACAACGCGGAGCTCTACGTCTCCATCGGTGACGAGATCGTCCGCGGACAGCAGATCGCGTCGGTTGGAAGCACCGGCCGGAGCACGGGTCCGCACCTCCACTACGCGGTGGAGATCGGCGGCAAGCACCAGGATCCGCTCAACTACATTCTCGACTAGGAGGCCCGACTCCGGAGCGGTCTCCGCGCAGCCAGCCCCCTGGGCTGGGCCCGTTTGCCCGCCCTGGACCCCTCTTCTAACTTGGCCACGCGGATGCAGAACGTTCTCAAGAAGGTCTTCGGCAGCAAGAACGATCGCGAGATCAAGGGGATGGTGCCCCTGGTCGAGCAGACCAACCGGCTCGAGCCCGAGATCTCCGCGCTCTCGGACGCCGATCTCCAGGCCAGGACGCCGATGTTCCGCGAGCGCCTCGACCGGGGCGAGTCCCTGGACGACCTCCTGCCCGAGGCCTTTGCCACGGTTCGCGAGGCCGCCAAGCGCACGCTCGGCCAGCGCCACTTCGATGTCCAGCTGATCGGCGGCATCGTTCTGCACCGGGGCAACATCGCCGAGATGAAGACCGGCGAGGGCAAGACCCTGGTCTCGACCCTGCCGGCCTACCTGAACGGGCTCACCGGCCGGGGCGTGCACATCGTCACCGTCAACGACTACCTGGCGGGGTTCCACGCCGAGTGGATGGGCCAGATCCACCGCTTCCTCGGGCTCGACGTGGGCATCATCGTGCACGGCCTCAACGATATCGAGCGCCAGGCGGCTTACGGCTCGGACATCACCTACGCCACCAACAACGAGCTGGGCTTCGACTACCTGCGCGACAACATGAAGCTGAGTCTCGAGGCGTGCGTCCAACGCGATCTCCACTACGCCATCGTCGACGAGGTGGACTCGATCCTGATCGACGAGGCTCGCACGCCGCTCATCATCTCGGGGCAGTCCGAGGAGAACACCCAGATCTATGCCGTCGCGAACCGGGTGATCCCGAGCCTCAAGGAGGGCACCAAGGGCGAACCCAGCAAGGACATCGAGGAGACCGGTGACTACTGGCTGGACGAGAAGGCCCACTCGGCCACGCTCAACGAGGCCGGCATCCACAAGATCGAGCAGATGCTGCGGGTCTCCAACCTCTATGACCCGCAGATGCTGCCGGTGCTGCACGCGGTGAGCCAGGCGCTCATGGCCCACACCCTCAAGAAGAGAGACGTCGACTACGTGGTGGAGCGGGGCGAGAAGGGCCAGCGGGAGGTGGTGATCGTCGACGAGCACACCGGCCGCAAGATGCCCGGCCGCCGCTGGTCGGACGGTCTGCACCAGGCCGTCGAGGCGAAGGAAGGCATCACGATCCAGAGCGAGAGCCAGACCCTCGCTTCCGTGACCTTCCAGAACTTCTTCCGCATGTACGACAAGCTCGCCGGCATGACCGGAACCGCGGACACCGAGGCGCCCGAGTTCGGCAAGATCTACGACCTCGATGTGCTGGTGATGCCGACCGACCGGCCCATGATCCGCATGGATCACGCCGACGTCGTCTACAAGACCAAGAAGGAGAAGTTCAACGCGGTCGTGGAAGAGATCATCGAGCGCCACGAGACGGGCCAGCCGGTGCTGGTGGGCACGATCGCCATCGAGACCTCCGAGATGCTCTCGAACAAGCTGCGCAAGCGCGGCGTCGTGCACAACGTGCTGAACGCCAAGCAGCACGAGCGCGAGGCGGACATCGTTGCCCAGGCCGGCCGCAAGGGCGCGGTCACGGTCTCCACCAACATGGCGGGCCGCGGCACCGATATTCTGCTGGGCGGCAACCCGGAGTTCCTGGCGCTGGCGAAGTGCGGCCACGACCGCGAGCACCCCGATCTGCCGCTCCGGCTCTCGAGGTTCGAAGCCGAGTGCGAGGCCGAGCGCGCGGAGGTGCTGGCGGCGGGCGGGCTCCACATCCTGGGCACCGAGCGCCACGAGAGCCGACGCATCGACAATCAGCTCCGGGGTCGTTCCGGACGTCAGGGCGATCCGGGCTCGAGCCAGTTCTTCCTGTCCCTGGAGGACGACCTGCTGCGCATCTTCGAAGCGGACCGGGTGAAGGACTGGTGGGACCGGGTCGGCGTGGAAGAGGGCGAGGCGATCGAGAACAAGCTCCTGACCCGGGTGATCGAGAACGCGCAGAAGAAGGTCGAGGCGCGCAACTTCGACATCCGCAAGCACCTGCTCGACTACGACGACGTGATGAACAAGCAGCGCCAGGCCTTCTACGGGCGCCGGCGCCAGGCCCTGGACAACGAGGACGTGCACGGCGAAGTGCTCGCCATGACCGAGGGGATCCTGGTGAGTCTCCTCGACCAGCATTGGCCGGAGAAGGGCGATCCGGACACCGAGCAGCTGACCGAACTCTCCCAGAGCCTCGAGACCCACTTCGGCATTGCCTTTCCGCTCGACGAGCCGCCCTTCCTGGAGAATGGGCAGCTCCCGAAGGAGCGCGACGTCCTGGGCCGGGTGGTGCTCGAGCGCGCGTCCGCCTTCCTCGACGAGAAGGCGGCCCTCTGCGAAGAGAAGAGCAGGCAGTTCGCCGATCTCCAGTACCCGCCCCTCAAGTGGTTCGAGCGCGACATCCTGCTGCGCATCCTCGACACCCAGTGGAAGGACCACCTGCACAGCATGGACGGCCTGCGCGAGGGCATCGGCCTGCGCGGCTACGCGCAGAAGGACCCGAAGGTGGAGTACCAGCGCGAGGGCTACGGCCTGTTCGCGGAGATGGAGGAGCGGATCGACGTCCAGGCTGTCGAGCTGGTCTTCAAGTTCGTGCTGCCCGAGCCACGCGTGCAGCCCGCGGCCGTTCCGGCCGCCTCGCCAGCGACGCCCCCCGGCACGAAGGCTCCCGCGCGCAAGCGACGACGCGGACCGGAGCGGGCCGACAAACCCGGCGGCACGGGCAAGGTGGGCCGCAACGACCCGTGTCCCTGCGGCAGCGGCAAGAAATACAAGAAGTGCTGCGGCGCGTGAGATGACCGCACAGTCGTGCTCCGCCTGAGATGACCGTCGTGCGCGGCCTGCGCGTGCCCGGCTTCCGGGCCGCGGGAATCCACTGCGGCATCAAGGAGCGCGATCCGGACCTGGCCCTGGTTGCCAGTGACGATCCCGCCGTGGTGGCCGGCGTCTTCACGCGCTCGAGCGTCGTGGGAGCACCGGTCGAGTGGTGCCGCGCGCGCGCGCGCTCGGGCCGCGGCCGCGCGGTCGTGGTGAACAGCGGCATCTCGAACGTCGGCATGGGCGCGCGCGGCCGACGCGACGCGGCCGAGATGGCGCGCCTGGCCGGTCGGGCCCTCGGCTGCAAGACGCGCGACGTCTTCGTCGCTTCCACCGGCGTGATCGGCGAGCCGCTGCCCATGGCCGCCCTGCGCCGGGGGATCCCGAGGGTCTCGGACGCTCTCCGGGCGGACGGACTCGGCGACGCCGCCGAGGCGATCCGCACCACCGACCGCTTCGCCAAGACCGCATCCGCCACGGCTCGGATCGGCGGCCGCCCCGTGCGCGTTGCCGGCATCGCCAAGGGCTCGGGCATGATCGAGCCCGACATGGCCACCATGCTGGCCTTCGTGGTCAGCGACGTCGCCGTCGCGCCCCCCTTCCTGCGCCGGGCGCTCCGGCGAGTCGCGGACGAGACGTTCAACTGCCTCACCATCGACGGCGAGACATCGACCAGCGACACCGTTCTGGTGCTCGCCAACGGGCGGGCCGGGAATGCGCTGCTGCGGAGCGAGCGAAGCCCCGGCGCCGCGCGCTTCATCGACGCCCTGGGCGGGATCTGCGAGTCGCTCACCCGCGACCTGGCCCGGGACGGCGAGGGCGCGACCAAGCTCATTACCGTGGACGTGACCGGGGCCCGGACGGCGGCCGAGGCCGACCGCGCCGCCCGGCGCATCGCCAACTCGCCGCTGGTCAAGACCGCGATCTTCGGCCAGGACGCCAACTGGGGACGAATCCTCCAGACCCTGGGGGCCGGACGGGTGACGATCCGGCTGGAGCGCGCCGAGGTAGAGTTGGGGGGCGTCGGCGTCTTCCGCCGGGGGGCCTCGACCGGCCCGGCGGCCCGCCGCCGCGCCCAGGCCCGGCTCGCCGCCCCCGAGATCTCGATCCAGGTGCACCTGGGCGCCGGCCGCGCCAGGGCGCGAATCTGGACCTGCGACCTCACCTACGACTACGTTCGCATCAACGCGGAATACACCACCTAACCGGCCGGCTTGCACCGCCAAGTCCGGGCGGATTGTGCTAAACCACCGAAAAATCACACGTTCCAGGACCGCCCCTGCGGTGCTCGGTCGGATCGGCGTTGGTCGATGCGGTTCCGGGTTGGGGAATTACGGCTGGGAACGGGAGCACAACCGCGAAGGAGATCCGCATGTCCGAGACGACGGTCGACCCGTCGGCGTCCGCCGCGGGGACCGAAGCCGCTGGCACGCAGACCACCGCGGTCATCGAGGAAGCCGAGCTCGACGTCCGCACCCTGCTGGAAGCCGGCGTCCACTTCGGTCATCAGACCCGCCGCTGGAACCCGCGCATGCGGCGCTACATCTTTGGCGAGCGCAACGGGATCCACATCCTGGACCTCGACCAGTCCCTGCCGCGCTTCCAGGCCGCCCTCGAGTTCATCAGGGAGACGGTGGCCGACGGCGGCCGCCTGCTCTTCGTGGGCACCAAGAAACAGGCTGCCCCGATCGTGTTGGAGGAGAGCACGCGGAGCGTGCAGTTCTACGTGAACAACCGCTGGCTCGGCGGGATGCTCACGAACTGGAAGACGGTCAAGAAGTCCATCGATCGCTACAAGACCCTGCTCGAACTCATCGGAGACGAGGAGAAGAAGGCGGAGCTCTCGAAAAAGGAGCTCGCCCGGGTGAATCGGCAGATCGAGAAGTACCGCAAGTCGCTCCAAGGCATCCTCGAGATGAGCCGCCTGCCGGACGTGCTCTTCGTGATCGACGTCGGGCGCGAGCAGATCGCGGTGAGCGAGGCGAAGCGTCTCGGCATTCCGATCGTCGCGGTTGTGGACAGCAACTGCGACCCGTTCGACATCGACTTCGTAGTGCCGGGCAACGACGACTCGATCCGCGCGATCACCCTTTACTGCAAGCGCGTGGCCGACGCGTGCATCGAGGGCGAGCAGATCCACCAGGAGCGCATCCGCTCCGAGGTGACCGCCACCGACGCTGGGGACGGAACCTCGCCGGCGATGCCGTCGGGACGCCGCGTGGTCGAGATCCGGCAGGCGCCGCGCCGAGGCCGGGGCGCCACACGCAGCATGTCCTTCGGCGGTCGGCCCGATCACGAGGACCCGCCGACCCTCGCGGACGCGCCCCCCGCGGTGGCGGACGCGACACCTCCGGCGGCGGACGCAACCCCCGCGGTAGCGGACGCGACGCCCCCGGCGGCGGACGCCGCCGACGCGACCCCGGCACCGGAGGGAGACTCGAAGCCGGAGGGAGACTCGAAGAGTGGCTGAGATCTCGGCGAAGGACGTCAAGGCGCTGCGCGACAAGACCGGCGCCGGCATGATGGACTGCAAGCGCGCTCTGACCGATGCCGAGGGCCACGTGGAGAAGGCGGTCGACCTCCTGCGCGAGCGCGGTCTGGCCAAGGCCGGCAAGCGAGCGGGTCGCCAGACCAGCGAGGGCGCCATCGGCGTCTCGCTCAAGGCCAGGCAGGCGGGGATCGTGGAGCTCGGGTGCGAGACCGACTTCGTGGCGAAGACCGACGACTTCCAGACCCTGGCCCGGACCCTCGCGTCGCTGGCGGCCGAGCAGTCGTCCGTCGACAGCATCGACAAGGTGCTGGCCGCGAAGCTGGGGGGCGAGACAGTCGGCGACCGGATCGCGGCGACCATCTCCAAGGTAGGCGAGAACATTGCGCTCAAGCGTGTGGCGCGCATCGACGTGGGCAGCGGTGTCACTGGCGGCTACGTGCACGCGGGCGGGAAGCTCGGCGTGATCGTCGGGCTCGAAGGAGACGCGGAGGGCGAGGCGGCTCAGCGTCTCGCCAAGGACCTGGCCATGCATGTGGCGGCCCACGATCCCACGCCGTTGTCGATTGCCCGTGACGGTGTCTCCGCGGAGCTGGTCGAGAAGGAGCGCAAGCTCCTGCGCCGCGAAGCCGAGCAGAGCGGCAAGCCCGCCAACGTGATCGAGAAGATCATCAATGGTCGGCTCAACAAGTTCTACGGCGAGAACTGCCTGCTGGAGCAGGCCTACGTCAAGGATCCGGACCGAACGGTGGCAGACCTGGTCGCGTCCATCGACGGCAAGGCGAGAGTCAGCGGCTTCACGCGCTTCAAGCTGGGAGAGGAGAGCGACTCGTGAACCCCGCCTACAGCCGGGTCCTCTTGAAGCTCTCGGGTGAAGGGCTGGCCGGCAAGAGTGGGTTCGGGATCAGTCCGACCGTGATTCGGAGCATCGCCGACGAGGTTCGCGAGGTGCACAGCGTCGGGGTCCAGCTATCGATCGTCGTCGGCGGGGGCAACATCATCCGCGGCGCCACGGCCGCCACCCAGGGCATGGACCGCGCCAACGCCGACTACATGGGCATGCTGGCGGGCGTGATCAACGCCATGGCGCTCCAGGACGCTCTCGAGAAGGTGGGGCTCCCCACGCGCGTGCTCACTGCCCTCGAGATCGCCCAGGTGGCGGAAGTCTACATCCGCCGCCGAGCGATCCGACACCTGGAGAAGGGCCGCATCGTCATCTTCGGCGGTGGCACCGGGAATCCGTACTTCACCAACGACACTGCCGCCGTGCTCCGAGCGGCCGAGATCGGCGCGGACGTGGTGCTCAAGGCCACCAAGGTGGACGGGGTCTACAGCGCGGACCCGGAGAAGGACCCGGACGCGGTCCGCTACGAAGAGCTCACCTACACGCGGGCCATCCAGGAGAACCTGCTCTTCATGGACCAGGCGGCCATCGCCCTGGCCCGCGAGAACGAGCTTCCGGTGGTGGTGTTCAACATGGGTGTGCCCGGAAACGTGCTCAGGGTGGTCGCCGGAGAGCGGGTCGGAACACGGATCACCAAGTAGGCAAGGGGCCGAAGGCCCCGCGCAGCGGGCGCGGGCAAGTGGAGTCAGTACCGGAGGAAGGACGATGGCCGACGCAGACGATGTGTCGTTGGTTCTCGACTCGGCGCGCGAGGCCATGGAGAGGTCGGTGGCCAGTCTGCGTCGCGACCTCCAGAAGGTGCGCACGGGCCGCGCCAGTACGGCACTCCTGGACGGCATCATGGTCGACTACTACGGGACGCCCACGCCGCTCCACCAGCTGGCGAACCTGAGCACCCCGGACCCCCGGCTGATCACGGTCAACCCGTTCGACAAGGGTTCGATCCAGGCCATCGAGCGGGCCATCCAGACCTCGGACCTGGGCCTCACGCCCCAGAACGACGGCAAGCTCGTGCGGATCGGCATCCCGCCCCTCACGGAGGAGCGGCGCAAGGAGCTGGTCAAGCATTGCTACAAGGCCGCCGAAGGTCACAGGGTGGGCGTGCGCGAGGGCCGGCGGGACGCGGTGGCCATGCTGAAGGACCTGGAGAAGGAGGGCCTTCCCCGGGACGACCGCACCCGAGGCGAGAAGCAGATCCAGGAGCTGACCGACGAGCATGTCAAGAAGATCGACGAGATGACCGCGCAGAAGGAGAAGGAGGTCCTCGAGGTCTAGCCATGCAGGAGCGCCGCATTCGGACAGATCGCGTGCCCCGGCACGTGGCCATCATCATGGATGGCAACGGGCGCTGGGCCGAGGCGCGCGGGCTCGAACGCAACGAGGGTCATTGGGCCGGACTGGAGAGCGTGCGCGCGGTGGTGCGGGCCGCTCACGAGATCGGGATCGGGGTGTTGACCCTGTTCGCCTTCTCCTCCGAGAACTGGAGCCGGCCCAAGGGCGAGGTCCAGGAGTTGATGCGGCTCCTCGACCACTACATCGAGGAAGAGCTCGACGAGGTGATGCGCAACGGGATCCGGGTGCTCACCCTCGGGCGCCTGGACCGCATCCCGCCGAACACCCGGAAGAAAGTCGAGGACGCGGTCGCGCGATCGGCGGAGAACCGCGAGATGATCCTGGTGTTCGCCGTCTCCTACGGTGGGCGCTCGGAGATCGTGGACGCGGCGCGCAAGCTGATGCGCGACGCGGAGGCGGGCAAGCTCGATCCCGAGCGGCTCGACGAGAAGACGTTTGCCGCATACCTGTACCAGCCGGAGCTACCGGACCCGGATCTCCTGATCCGAACCGGCGACGAGAGCCGAGTGTCGAACTTCCTGCTCTGGCAGATCGCCTACACCGAGATCTACACCACGGACCTCATGTGGCCGGACTTCCGCAAGGGCCACCTGGTCGATGCCATCCTCGACTACCAGTCGCGGGAGCGGCGCTTTGGGCTGACCAGCGCGCAGGTGGGCAGCGGGCGAGGCGGAGGCCGGACGGAGCCGGTGTGAAGCGGCTGGCGATCCTCGGCAGCACCGGGAGCATCGGCGTGCAGACCCTGGCCGTGGTGGCGGCCCACCCCGAGCGCTTCCAGGTGACCGCCCTCGCCGCCGGGCGCAACGTGGAGACGCTGGCCCAGCAGGTGAAGCGCTTCCAGCCCGAGCTCGTCTCCGTGGCGGACGCGGCCGGTGCCGAGGAGCTGCGCCGCCAGGTCGGCGGCGGCGTCTCCATCGAGATCGGCGCCGCCGGACTGGTCGCGGTGGCGACCCACACCGCCGACCTGGTCGTGGCGGGCCTGGTGGGTGCGCTAGGACTGGAGCCCACCCTCGCGGCGGTGCGCGCCGGCCGCGACGTCGCCCTGGCGAACAAGGAAGTGATGGTGATGGCCGGCGCGTTGGTGCGGCGCGAGGTCGAGGCAAGTGGCGTCTCGCTCCTACCCGTGGACAGCGAGCACAGCGCCATCTTCCAGGCGCTGGCCGGACAGCGGCGCGAGGATGTATCCCGGCTGATCCTGACCGCGTCGGGCGGTCCCTTCCGCACCTGGCCGCGTGAGCGCGTCGCCGCCGCCACCATCGAAGAGGCCCTGAACCACCCGAACTGGAACATGGGGCCGAAGGTCACCATCGACTCCGCCACGCTGATGAACAAGGGCCTCGAGGTGGTGGAGGCGCGCTGGCTCTTCGACATTCCGCCGGAGCGCATCGACGTGGTGGTGCATCCCCAGTCGATCGTGCACTCACTGGTGGAGTTCGTGGACAGTTCGGTACTGGCCCAGCTCGGTCTGCCGGACATGCGCGTTCCCATCGCGGTCGCCCTGTCCTGGCCCGAGCGCCTGGAGCTCGATCTTCCCTCCCTGGACCTGCCTGCCCTCGCGCGTCTGGACTTCGAGGAGCCGGACCGGAAGAGCTTCCCGTGTCTGGAGCTGGGCTTCGAGGCGTTGCGCGGCAGCGAGGCCGCGCCGGCGATCCTGAACGCGGCCAATGAGCTGTCGGTCGCCGCCTTCCTCGAGGGCCGAATCGCCTTTCCCGCCATCGCGGGAACCAACGCAGCGGTCCTCGAGGCCCATCTGGGCGAAGCTCGCGGGACCGCGGTTCGGGACCTGGCCGACGTGGCGGCCGCCGATGCGTGGGCCCGCGCCCGGGCGTCCGAGTGTCTTCGGGAGGCGACGCCGTGACCGTGCTCGAGTATCTGGTCGCCGTCATTCCCATGTTCGGCGTGCTGATCTTCGTCCACGAGCTGGGACACTTCCTGGTGGCCAAGGCCTGCGGCGTGCGCGTGCTCAAGTTTTCACTCGGCTTCGGCTCGCCGGTGGGCTTCGGCCGACACCGGTTGCGTTGGGAGCGGGGCGGCACCGAGTACGTGGTGGCGTGGTTCCCGCTCGGCGGCTTCGTCAAGATGCTCGGCGAGAACCTCCACATCCAGGGCGAGGATGATCCCGAGGTGGTGGCGGACGCCCGTCCCGACGAGTTCCTCAACGCGAAGCCCACCTGGCAGAAGCTGTCCATCGTCTTCGCTGGTCCCGCCATGAATCTGTTGCTTCCCGTATTGGCCTTCACGGTGGTACTGGCGGTGGGCGTCTCGCGTCCGGCGGCGGTGGTCGGGATGGTGGAGTCCGGGTCGCCGGCGGCGCTGGCGGGGATCGCGTCCGGAGATCGCATCGTCTCCATCGACGGCGAGCCCGTCGAGTGGTGGGAGGACGTCGAGAACGCGGTCCGCGCACGCACCGAGGGCGCTCTCGAGCTGCGCATCGAGCGGAGTGAGCAGGAGTTCGCGGCGGCGGTTCCGGTCGCTGCGCGCGCGGGGCTCGACGAGTTCGGCGCGTCGACGCGGACGGGCTGGATCGGGATCGAGCACTGGCGGCTGCCGGCCGTGCTCGGCGTGCCCACAGACGGCGTCCCCGCGGCCCGCGCGGGTCTGCTCTCCGGCGACCAGGTCACGCGGGTCGGCGACACGGAGGTCGAGGACTGGGAACAGCTGGCGGCGGCCTACGCCGCCGGTTCCGGCGAGATCGAGCTCGAGCTCCTTCGGCGCGGGAGCGAAGAGCCCCTCACGCTGACCGTGCCGGCCTTGGGCGGACTCGACGCGCTGGGCGTGGTGCCGGCCACGGTGCTGATCGAGGACGTGGATCCCGAGATGCCCGCGGGCCGCGCCGGGCTCCAGACAGGCGACCTGATCCTGACAGTGGACGGGCGGCCGGTGGGTAGCTTCGCGTCGTTCCAGGAAACGGTCCGCGCCAGCGAGGGCCTCACCCTCACGCTCGCGTACTCGCGCGACGGCGAAGTGCGGACCGTGTCACTCACACCGGAGGAGCGCGAGATCGAGGGCGTGCTGGGCATCGAGGAGACGGTCTACCTGATCGGCATCCGGCATCAGGCGACCCTGCTTCCCGGCTCGACTCGGGTCGAGCAGGAGCGCAATCCGCTGGTGTCGATCCCCACCGCGGTGGGCATGACCGTCGAGAAGACGGGCCAGTTCCTGCGCGGACTCAAGAAGATCATCACCGGAGAGATCGGTCGGGACAAGCTGGCCGGGCCGATCGGCATCGCCGAGATCGCGCGCAAGTCCCTGGACCTGGGCTGGCAGTACTACCTCTATACGATGATCTTCATCAGCATCAACCTCGGCATCCTGAACCTGCTGCCGATCCCGGTGCTCGATGGCGGGCAGGCGCTGATCTTTGCAGTGGAGGGAGTGAAGCGCGCGCCCATCTCGCTTCGCACCCGCGAGATCGTCCAGCAGGTGGGGCTCACCATGATCCTGATGATCATGGGCCTGGCGTTCTGGAACGACATCTCCCGCAACTGGTCGAAGTTCGTCGCGTGGCTGACGGGATCGGGCTCCTAGGTCTGGCCGGTTGAGTCTACTTCTGGCCGTCGATTCGGCGACGCCCACCTGCAGTGCGGCAGTGCTGCGCGGCGGCGAGGTGCTTGCCGACGGCACCGCCGGGCCGGGCCGCGATCACGCCGAGA
The DNA here is from genome assembly GCA_027295775.1 of Pseudomonadota bacterium. Lineage (GTDB taxonomy): Bacteria > Myxococcota_A > UBA9160 > UBA9160 > UBA4427 > JAPUKG01. Next base: position 12,951 of record JAPUKG010000489.1, on the reverse strand, counting down.
TCCTGCTGCCCCTGGTGGATCGAGTGCTCCGCGAGGCCGGCGTTGCGCTCCGGGAGATCGAGGCGTTTGCGGTCGCCATCGGTCCGGGATCGTTCACGAGTCTCCGGGTCGGCCTGGCCACGGTGAAGGGGCTCGCCTTCGGCACTGCGCAACCAGTGGCGGCCGTCTCGTCGCTGGCGGCGCTGGCGTGGAGCGCGGGTGCTTCGGAGGCGCCGCTCGTGCCGCTGCTCGACGCGCGGCGCGGCGAGATCTACGCGGCGATCTACCAGCGAAAGCCAGACGACCTCGCGCGGCTCCTCCCCGACGCGGTTTACACCCCCGACGAGCTGGCGCCACATCTGGCCCAGCGCTGCGTTCTGGTCGGGGACGCCGATCTGTTCGGCGAGGCGCTGCGGAGCGCGGCGCCGAGCGGATGCGAGATCACCGTCATCAGTGCCGACTCGTTGTCCGCCACCGCGCGCGCCGTCGGGGTTCTCGGGCTCCGCGCCCTCGCGCGCGGCGAGGGGATGGATCCCGCGGACCTCGTGCCGCGCTACCTGCGCCGCGCTGAGGCGGAAGTGACGCGAACGGGGCTGCGCTTCGAGTCGGAGTAGAAGCCAGCGGCGAGGATGTCCTTGCCAGCACCCGAAAGCTCCCGTAGTCTCGCGGGGTTACAGGTTCTGGAGCCCCCATTCTGGAGCTCCCAGGGAGACCGCGATGGCGCTGAAGATCTTCTACGACAAGGACGCCGACCTCGGACGCCTGGAGGGCAAGACCGTGGCGGTGATCGGCTACGGCAGCCAGGGACACGCCCACGCCCAGAACCTGAAGGCCTCCGGGGTCGACGTGGTGGTGGGTCTGCGCAAGGACTCGGCGTCCTGGCCGAAGGCGGAGGCGGCGGGGCTGCGCGTGGCCAGCGTCGCGGATGCGTCCGACCAGGCCAGCGTCATCATGCTCACGCTGCCCGACGAGAAGGCGGCCACCATCTATCGGGAAGAGGTGGCACCCCACCTGGAGCCCGGGAACTACCTGTCCGTGGCCCACGGCTTCAACATCCACTTCCAGGCCATCGTTCCGCCCGAAGAGGTGAATGTCTTCATGGTGGCGCCCAAGGGGCCCGGCCACACGGTTCGCCAGAACTACGAGGAGGGGCGGGGAGTGCCGGCCCTGGTGGCGGTGCACCAGGATCCGACCGGCGACACGCTCCAGATCGCGCTGGCCTACGCGTCGGGTATCGGCGCTGGCCGCGCGGGCATCATCGAGACCACCTTCCGCGAGGAGACCGAGACGGACCTCTTCGGCGAGCAGGCCGTGTTGTGCGGCGGGCTCACGGCGCTCATGAGCGCCGGCTACGAGACGCTGATCGAGGCGGGCTACGCGCCCGAGATGGCGTACTTCGAGTGCATCCATGAGGTCAAGCTGATCGTGGACCTGATCTACGAGGGCGGCGTCGCCAACATGCGGTACTCGGTGTCGAACACCGCCGAGTACGGCGACTTCACCCGCGGTCCGCGGGTGATCGACGAGGGGACCCGCGAGCGCATGCGCCAGATTCTGGCCGAGATCCAGTCGGGTCAGTTCGCGCGGGAGTTCATCCTCGAGAACCAGAGCGGGAGCGTCTCCTTCAACGCCATGCGCCGGCGCGCGGCGGAGCACCCGATGGAAGAGACGGGCGCGCGGCTGCGCGCGCTGATGCCGTGGCTGAAGGAGAAGCGCCTCGTCGACCGATCCAAGAACTGACGGGACCCGAGGAGCCCCCGTGGACGGACCCGAGTTCAGCGAGCGCCCCACCGAGCCGATCGTCGAGGACGCGTACCGCCTCGGAGCCATCCCTCTGGCCCTGGGCGCGCTCTGCGGCGCTTTCGGAGCCGCCGGGCTCGCGGGGCTCTTCCTGCTGCTGGCGGCCTTCGTCGCCTTCTTCTTCCGCAACCCGGAGCGCCGCATTCCCGGGAACGAGCGCGCGGTGGTGGCGCCCGCGGACGGCCGCGTGGTGCAGGTGGGCGAGATCGAGGATGCCGACGGCACCAAGGTAGTGCGGATTGGCATCTTCCTCTCGATCTTCAACGTCCACGTGAACCGCGCGCCCGTCTCGGGCAGGGTGCTGGCCGTCGAGCGCGGCGGCAGCGAGTACCTGGCGGCCTTCAAGCCCGAGGCGGAGCACCGCAATGTCCGCTGCAGTCTGCTGCTCGAGACCGAGAGCGGCGCGCGCGTGCGCGTCACCCAGATCACGGGGCTCGTGGCCCGGCGCATCGTCTGCCATCCCCGGGTCACGAGGTCCTGCGGCGCGGTGAACGCTACGGGCTGATCCGCTTCGGCTCCCGCACCGACGTGCTGCTGCCTGTCGATGTGGAGATCCAGGTGGTGCCGGGGGATCGCGTGAAGGGCGGAAGCAGCATACTGGCCCTGCAGCGGGGACGGGGCGAAGCGTGAGCCTGTCGCCCGTACCGACGGAGCCCGGCGAGGTCGGGGTCGAGAAGGGGCGCGGAAGCCGCCGCCGGCGGCGACGCAGACGGGACCGGCGCGCCGGCGGGCGCGGCCTGTCCGCCATGCTCCCCAACCTGCTGACCACGGGGAATCTGGCCGGCGGGTTCTACGCCATCATCAAGGCCAGCCAGGGCGACTACGACCGCGCCTGCATCGCGCTCATCTTCGCGGGCATCTGCGATCTCCTGGACGGACGCGTGGCCCGCCTGGCCCGCAGCACCAGCCGCTTTGGCAGCGAGTACGACTCCATCGCGGACACCGTGTCGTTCGGCGTCGCGCCCGCCATCCTGGCCTTCAACGCCGGCGCCTTCTACGAGCTCGGCTGGACGGGCTGGGTGATGGCCTTCATGTACACCGCGTGCGCCGCGCTGCGCCTGGCTCGCTTCAACGTCTCGCCGGGCCGCTACCGGGGCCGCTTCGAGGGACTCTCGAGTCCGACGGCCGCCGGTATGGTCCTGGCGACGGTCTGGTTCGTGGTCTTCCTGCGCGAGAGCGGCATCTCGCTGGGCCTCCCGGCGTCGATCGGCGCCATCGGCATCGCCGGCCTGGGTCTGCTGATGGTGAGCTCCATTCCCTACCGGAGTTTCAAGGAGGTGCACCTGCCCGGGTCCTACCGCTCGGTGGTGCTCACCGTGATCGCCTTCGCCGTGATCCTGTCCAAACCCTCCGTGACCCTCTTCCTGGTCGGCCTCGTCTACGTGTCCTCCGGGCCAATCGAGTGGATCTGGCGCGTTCGCACCGGACGCGCTCTCGAGGAGATCGAATCCCCGGAGCCGCAGGCGTCCACCGGGGAAGAGAAACAGGGGCCTCCATCATGAGCGATGACATCGTCCGGATCTTCGACACCACCCTGCGCGATGGCGAGCAGTCGCCGGGTTGCAGCATGAACCTGCCCGAGAAGCTCAGCCTTGCCCGGCAGCTCGAGAAGCTCGGCGTGGACGTGATCGAGGCCGGCTTCCCCATCGCCAGCGAGGGCGACTTCGAGTCCGTGCAGGCCGTGGCCCGCGAGCTGCGCGAGACGAGCGTGTGCGGACTCGCGCGCACCGGTCGCGAGGACGTGGAACGGGCGGTGCGGGCCCTGGAGCCCGCGGTCCGGCCGCGTGTCCATACGTTCATCGCGACCAGCGACATCCACCTGAAGCACAAGCTGCGCATGAGCCGGGAGCAGGTGCTGGAAGAGGTGGATCGCGCCGTGCGCCAGGCCCGGGGATTCTGCGACGATGTGGAGTTCTCGGCGGAGGACGCCACCCGCTCGGACTGGGAGTACCTGGTCCAGGTCTTCGACACCGCGGTCGCTGCCGGCGCCACCACCTGCAACGTGCCGGACACGGTGGGCTACACGACGCCGTCGGAGTACGCGGCGTTGATCGGGCACCTGAAGGAGAACGTACAGGGCGCCGACCGGGTGACGTTCTCGGTCCACTGCCACAACGATCTCGGACTGGCGGTGGCGAACAGTCTGGCGGCAGTGCAGGCCGGGGCGCGCCAGATCGAGTGCACGGTCAACGGCATCGGCGAGCGCGCCGGGAACACCTCCACGGAGGAGGTGGTGATGGCGATCAAGACCCGGCGCGACGTCTTCGCCGGCGTCGACACGGCGATCCGTACCACGGAGATCTATCCGTCGAGCCGGCTGCTCTCGTCGATCATCGGGGTGCCCGTGCAGCCCAACAAGGCGGTGGTGGGCGCGAACGCCTTTGCGCACGAGGCCGGTATCCACCAGGACGGTGTGCTGAAGGCCCCCATCACCTACGAGATCATGACACCGGAGTCGATCGGGCGCGCGTCCAACGAGCTGGTCATGGGCAAGCACTCGGGCCGCCACGCTTTCCGGGAGCGTCTGCTGGAGCTCGGGTACGAGCTGGAGGACGAGGAGTTCCAGCGCGCCTTCAAGCGCTTCAAGGACCTGGCCGACGCCAAGAAGACGATCTTCAACGAGGACCTGGAGGCGATCGTCTCCGACTCGGTGGTGGCTACCGACGACCGCTTCTCCCTGGGCGACATGGTGATCAGCAGCGGCACCTTCCCCACGCCGAGCGCGACCGTGCAGCTCCTGGTGGACGAAGAGCCGCGCAAGACCACCGCCCTCGGCGTGGGTCCCGTGGATGCGCTCTTCAAGGCAATCACCGAGCTCACCGACACCAAGTGCGAGCTGATCCGCTATCAGGTGCACGCTGTGACGGCCGGACTCGATGCGCTGGGCGAGGTGTCGGTGACCGTGAGCGAGGACGGCCGGCGGGTCATCGGCCACGGTGCCCACGAGGACGTGCTGGTGGCCAGCGCCAAGGCCTACGTCCACGCCATCAACAAGCTCGAGTGGCACAAGCGCCGCCACCAACTGGGCGAGCCTACCGGGATCTAGCGATGGAAAGGATCGTCGTACTCCCCGGCGACGGGATCGGGCCGGAGGTCACCGTCGAGGCGCAGCGCGTGCTCGCGGCGGCCGCGAGCCGTCACGGGCTCGAGCTCGAGTTCGAGGATGAGCTGATCGGTGGGGCCTCCATCGACGCCCACGGCACGCCGCTCCGCGACGAGGTGGTCGACTTGTGCCGCAAGAGCCGCGCGGTGCTGTTGGGCGCCGTGGGCGGACCCAAGTGGGACGACATGCCCGTGGACACGCGGCCCGAGCGCGGTCTCCTGCGCATCCGCAAGGAGCTGGGGCTCTTCGCCAACCTTCGCCCGGCCGCCGTGTTCTCCGCGCTGACGGGCGCGTCGAGCCTGCGCCCCGAGATCGTCGATGGAATCGACCTGCTGGTGGTTCGCGAGCTCACCGGCGGGCTCTACTTCGGAGAGCCCCGGGGCCGCGCCCTGGTCGAGGGCCAGCGCGAGGCGCGCAACACCATGGTCTACGACGAGCACGAGATCGAGCGGGTCGCCCGGGTGGCCTTCGAGAGCGCGGGCCGCCGCCGGCGCCACTTGACCCACGTGCACAAGGCCAATGTGCTGGAGGTCTCACAGCTCTGGGTCGAGGTGGTGGAGGAGGTGGCCCGGGACTTCCCGGACGTCGAGCTCGCCCACCAGCTCGTCGACTCGTGCGCCATGCTGCTGGTGCGCGAGCCCAAGCGGTTCGACGTGCTGGTCACCTCCAATCTGTTCGGCGACATCCTCTCCGACGAGGCGGCCATGATCACCGGCTCGCTCGGCATGCTGCCCTCCGCCAGTCTGGGGGAGGGCGGGATCGGGTTGTACGAGCCCGTGCACGGGTCGGCGCCCGACCTCGTGGGGCGCGACGCCGCCAACCCGCTGGCCGCCATCGGGAGCGCGGCGATGCTGCTCGAGCACTCCCTGGACGCGCCGGAGCCGGCCCGGGCGATCCGTGACGCCGTCGCCGCTGTCCTGGCCGCCGGACACCGCACCGCGGACCTGGTCCTCGAGGGCGAGACCCGGGACGTGGTGGGCTGCACCGCCATGGCCGACCTGGTGCTCGACAATCTGGGGCTCGACGAACGGGATGGGCGGTCATGACCGCGGCGCGTCGACCGGGCCCGGGCCTTGGGGACTGGACGTGAGCGACGCTCGCTTGCGGGGTGGACTGCGGGTGGCGCTGGCCGGCGCCACCGGGACCCTGGGCCGGGAGGTCCTCACCGTCCTGGAGGAGCGGCGCTTCCCGGTGTCCGAGCTGGTGCCCTTCGCCAGCGCGCACTCGACGGGTGCGGACGTGGAGTTCGGCGACAACGTCATCCCGGTGCAGACCGAGCTGCCGTCGCTGCGCAGCGTCGATCTGCTGATCGTGTGCACGCCCGCGGAGGCGGCGATGGAGCTGGTGCGCCAGGCCCTTCGCGCGGAGGTGCCCTGCATCGACTGTTCGGGCGCGCTCGCGGGATCCGAGGAGGTCCCCCTCCTGGTGGCGGAGCTCAGCGCCCCGGGTGCCGCGCTCGGCGCGCCGGCTGTGGCGTCGCCCGCCGGCCCGGCGCTCGCCTGGGCGCTCGTCCTGTCTGCCCTCGACCGCGCGGCGCAGCTGCACCGTGTGGTGGGCACGGTGCTGCGCTCCGCGGCCATGGCCGGCGGCGCCGGAATCGAGGCCCTCTCGCGCGAGACGATCGCGCTGCTCAGCCAGCGTGAGCCCCCGGAGCCCCAGGTGTTCCCGGGCCAGGTCGCCTTCGACTGCGTGCCCACGGTGGGGGAGCAAGCCGGCGTGGGCGGCGGGCTGGGAGGAGAGACGCCGCCCGAGGCGGCGCTGGCTCGCGACCTGCAGCGCCTGCTGGGCCGCCCCGTCCCCATGGCCGCGACCGTGGTCCAGGTCCCCACCTTCGTGGGCGACGGGAGCGCCCTGGCCGTGGAGATGGTGCGCTCGCTCGAGCTGGGCGAGCTGGCCGGCGTCTTCGAGAAGGCGCCCGGCGTCGAGCTCTGGACCCGCGACCGGGTCGGGCCCACCACCCGCGACACCTCGGGCCGAGACGTCGCCCTCGTGAGTCGTCTGCGCCGCGACCCGTCGGTGGAGAATGGCCTTCTCCTCTGGGTGGCCGCCGATCCCGTGCGGCTCAGCGCCGCCAACGCCGTCAAGCTGGCCGAGGCGCGCCTCCGGCTCCACTAGTGAACTTTCGACTCGTCCTCGAGTACGACGGCACCGAGTTCGACGGCTGGCAGTCCCAGGCGGGCGCGACTCGGACCGTCCAGGGCTGCCTGGCCGACGCCTTCGAGCAGGTGGCCGGAGCTCCGGCGGCGGTGACCGGGTCGGGACGCACCGACGCGGGCGTGCACGCGGAAGGGCAGGTGGCCAACGCCCGGCTCGAAACCCGTCTCGACCCAGCCACGCTGCTGCGGGCCGTGAACGCCGTGCTCCCCCGGGACATTGTTGTCCTGGAGCTCGAGCGGGCGCCGGAGGGATTCGACGCCCGGCGCTGCGCCCGCTCCAAGCTCTACCGGTACCGAGTCTGGAACTCCCCGGTGCGCTCGCCCCTGCGGGCCCGGCGTTGGCACGGCGTCGCCGCCCCCCTGGACGTGGCGGCCATGCGCGGGGCGGCCGTCGCCTTGGTGGGGGAGCGCGACTTCTCGGCCTTTCGCGCGTCCGGGAGCGACGCCGCCACCAGCGTGCGCACGGTGACCCGGCTAGATGTCCTGGGCGAGTCCGGCGGCGAGATCGTGTTCGAGGTGGAGGGCAACGGCTTCCTGCGCCACATGGTCCGGAATCTGGTGGGGACGCTCCTCGAGGTGGGGCGCGGGCGGCGAGAGCCGGGCTCGATGGCGGCCCTTCTGGCCAGCGGGGACCGCTCTCGGGCCGGCCCCACGGCCCCCCCGCGCGGGCTCTGTCTGGTTCGGGTCGACTATTCTCGTTGAAAATCGGGACCTTGGGGATGCGCTGGACTTGACGCAGAGACTCCCCTCCGGTACCAATCCGCGGTCCCGAGATCCCGCCCGACTTCCAACCCAAGCGACTCGAGGCAGACCGCGCAGGAGGCCGCCCCCATGGGAGTCCAGGCGCACCGCGCCACGCAGAGTGCCAAGCCCGCCGACGTCGAGCAGCACTGGCACATCGTCGACGCCCGGGACGTGGTCCTCGGGCGGCTGGCCACCCGCGTCGCCACCGTTCTGCGCGGCAAGCACCGCCCGCTCTTCACGCCCCATGTGGACCTCGGGGACTTCGTGATCGTGGTGAACGCGGAGAAGGTGAAGCTCACGGGACGCAAGCTCGAGCAGAAGATCTACTACCGGCACACCGGCTACACCGGACACCTGAAGTCGATTACGGCGGGCAAGCTCCTGGCGGGTCCGCACGCCGACCGGGTGGTGCGAACCGCCGTGCGCGGGATGCTCCCGAAGAACTCCCTGGGCCGGAAGCTCCTGCGCAAGCTCAAGGTCTACTCGGGACCCGACCATCCCCACGCGGCCCAGAAGCCGGAGGCGCTGAGTCTTGGCTGAGTCCCCCGCCGCGTACACGGACGCCACCGGCAAGCGCAAGACCGCCATCGCGCGCGTTCGCCTCAAGCTCGGCAGCGGGTCGATGCTGGTGAACAACAAGCCCGTGGCCGAGTACTTCCCGCGCGAGGTGCACCAGATCCTGATCCGCGAGCCGCTCGAGGTCGTGGATGCGGTCACCCGCTACGACATCGTCGCCACCATCCGGGGGGGAGGCCCCGCTGGGCAGGCTGGCGCGCTTCGCCACGGGATCTCCCGCGCCATCCAGAAGCTGGATCCCGAGCAGCGGCCGGCCTTGAAGAGCCGCGGCCTGCTCACCCGGGATGCGCGCAAGAAGGAGCGCAAGAAATACGGGCAGAAGGGCGCCCGGGCTCGTTTCCAGTTCTCGAAGCGTTGAGAGCGGCACGACTGTGTTCATTTCGAGACGGGAGGCCGCTCCGGCCTCCCGTTTCTCTTTGGGGAGTTTGAGAAGTTTGGGGAGTTTGAAATGAAGGTCGCGGTCGTTGGCGCCAGCGGTTATGTGGGGCTCGAGCTCCTGCGGCTCGTGCTCCGACACCCGAGGCTCGAGCTCGCGGCGGCTACCTCCGAGCAGCGCGCCGGGCGGCCCGTGGGCGAAGCGTTCCCGGCGCTGCGGGGCCTGGTGGATCTGGCCTTCGAGGAGGCCGTCCCCGAGGCGCTGGCCCGCCGCGCGGAGGTGGCCTTCACGGCGCTTCCCCACGCGGCGTCGGCGCCCATCGTGGCCGGGCTGCGCAAGGCGGGCGTCACGGTGATCGATCTCTCTGCCGACTTCCGCTTCCGGAGCCTGGAGGTCTACGAGGAGTGGTACGGGGCGCACAAGGCGCCCGATTTTTTCGGTCAGGCCGTCTACGGGCTGCCGGAGCTCTATGGCGCCGAGCTCCGGGGTGCCGAGCTGGCGGCGTCCGCCGGCTGCTATCCCACCGGGGCGCTGCTGCCCCTGGTACCCTTCCTGCGCGAGGGCCTGATCGAGCCATCGCCTATCTTCATCGACGCGAAGTCCGGCGTCTCCGGGGCGGGACGCAAGCTCGAGGTCGGGCTCCTGTTCAGTGAGCTGGACGGCAACTCGCTCGCCTACAAGGTCGGCCAGCACCGGCACACACCCGAGATCGAGCAGGAGGCGGCTGTCGCCGCGGGCGAGCCCGTGTCCGTGACGTTCGTTCCGTACCTGATTCCCACGATCCGGGGCATCGTGTCTTCGGTCCTGGTGCAGACGCGGGGCGGCCTCACGACCGAGGCGGCGCTCGAGGTCCTGGCGCGTGCCTATGCGGACGCCCCGTTCGTGCGGGTCCTTCCCGCGGGCGAGATGCCGAGGCTCCAGGCAGTGCGCGGGAGCAACTTCTGTGACCTCACCGCGGTGGCCGACGAACGGCGCGGCACGCTGGTCCTGCTCTCCGCCATCGACAACCTGGTGAAGGGCGCCGCCGGACAGGCCGTGCAGTGCCTCAATCTGATGCGCGGCTGGGAGGAGAGCGAAGGCCTGCTCGAGGCGCCTCTCGCCGTCTGAGCCTCGGAAACGGCGTTTGCCGAGCGATCGATTGACTGACGTCCGAAGCCCAGGCTATAAGATGCGTGGCGATCCCCAGCCATCAGCCCCGAACCTGCCAACGCCGAGCCCGCCTCGCCTCCGCGATCCGCGCCCGCGGAACGACGGAACGAGACGGAAGAGGGGAGCGATGTGAGATCGAGATCGATCAAGTACATCTTCGTGACGGGCGGCGTGCTGTCCTCCCTGGGGAAGGGACTGGCGTCGGCGTCCATGGGCGCGCTGCTCGAGGCGCGCGGCCTGACGGTCACCTTCCTCAAGCTCGATCCCTATTTGAACGTCGATCCCGGGACGATGAATCCTTTCCAGCACGGCGAGGTCTACGTCACCGAGGACGGAGCCGAGGCGGATCTGGATCTCGGGCACTACGAGCGATTCACCACCGCCACGATGACCCGGGTGAACAACGCCACTGCCGGCCAGATCTACGACACCGTCCTCACCAAGGAGCGTCGCGGCGACTACCTGGGCGGCACCGTGCAGGTCATCCCGCACGTGACCGACGAGATCAAGGAGCGCATTCGCGCCGCCGCCCAGAGCGTGGACGTGGTCCTGGTGGAGACCGGCGGCACCGTGGGCGACATCGAATCGCTGCCCTTCCTCGAGGCCATCCGCCAGTTCCGCAGCGACGTGGGGCGGGAGAATACCTGCTTCGTGCACGTGGCCCTGGTGCCCTACGTGGCCACCGCCGGGGAGCTCAAGACCAAGCCGGTGCAGCACTCGGTGAAGGAGCTCCAGTCCGTCGGGATCGCGCCAGACATCATCCTGTGCCGCACCGACCGCTTCCTGCCCAAGAACGTCAAGTCGAAGATCGCGCTCTTCTGCAACGTGGACGAAGACGCGGTGGTCACCGCCAAGGACGTGGACACGATCTACGACGTGCCCCTGGTACTGCACAAGGAGGGCATCGACGAGAAGCTCACCCAGGTGCTCGACATGTGGACCGGGCGCCCGGACCTGCGCGACTGGGAGCAGCTGGTCAAGGTCATCAAGAACCCGGAGAGCGAGCTGACCATCTTCATGGTGGGCAAGTACGTCGCCCTGACCGAGGCCTACAAGAGCCTGAACGAGGCGCTCGTGCACGGCGGCCTCCCGATCCGGGCCAAGGTGAACATCGAGTACATCGACTCGGAGAAGCTCGAGGACCCCGGCGTGCTCGCCCAGGCGTCCGGGATCCTGGTTCCCCACGGCTTCGGGTCCCGGGGTGCCGAGGGCAAGATCGCCGCCGTGCGCTTCGCGCGGGAGCGGCGCATCCCCTATCTGGGTATCTGTCTGGGCATGCAGCTCGCCGTGGTCGAGTTTGCGCGCAACGTGGCCGGGCTCGCGGGCGCCAACTCCACCGAGGTGAACCCGGAGACGCCGCACGCGGTGATCGATCTCCTTCCGGAGCAGCGCGAGATCGCCGACAAGGGCGGCACCATGCGGCTCGGCAATTACCCCTGCGTCCTGCAGCAGGGCAGCCGCTCCCGGGAGGCGTACCAGACCGCCGAGATCCAGGAGCGTCACCGCCATCGCTACGAGTTCAACCCCGAGTACCGGGACCGGCTCTCTCGGGCGGGCATGGCGTTCGCGGGCTCCTCGCCGGACGGACGGCTGGTCGAGATCATCGAGCTGCCGGACCATCCCTTCTTCGTGGCCTCTCAGTTCCATCCCGAGTTCCGCTCCCGGCCGTTCACGCCGCATCCGCTCTTCATCGCTTTCATCGAGGCCGCTGCGCGCCACCGCTCGTCGACCTGACCCAACACTCCGGAGGCATGCAGGAGGCCCATGCGCATCCCCGCCGTCATCGCCGGTATGGTGGCTCTCGCCCTGTGGACCACCGCTGCGGCGACCGCTCCCTCTGCCGCCAAGCTGGAGGTGGGAGACCCCGAGGTCACCATCGCTGGCGCCATTCGAAGCGCCTCGACCGGGGGGGCTTCGGCCCTCGACCACATCCGCAACGCCCGGGCTGCCATCGCGGTCGAGGACGCTGCCACGGCGCGAGAGGAGCTCACTGCCGCGCAGTTCCAGCTGAAGGAGCTGCGCGCCCTCAACCCGTCGGCGTCGCTCCAGGACAGCATCCGCGCCGTGCAGCACAGGCTCGAGGTGGAGGGCGCCGCCGCCGCCCAGTCGGACCTGCAGCCGATCGCCCAAAGTGTGGCTGTCGTGGACGACTACGCCGAGGCCGTCGCCCGGGTGACCGTCCTGGCCGAGGAGCAGGGCCACGTGGGCGGGAGCGTGGTCGTGCAGCACATCGAGCGCGCGCTCGGCCACCTGGCCGTCGAGGACGTGGAGCAGGCCAGCGAGGAGCTCCAGTCCGCCTACGAGGCGTCGGTCTACACCGAGGTCGACCTGCCGGTGGCCGCCGCCTACGCCGGAGTGACCACGGCGCTGGATGCGCTCGACGCGGGTCACCCCAGGCTCGCCGAGACCCAGCTCGCCGCCGCCAAGGCGAGCGCCGAGACCCTGGTGCGGGTGTCCACGCCCCGGACCGCGGACATCGACGTCGCCGCCGAGCCCGACTGAGCTTGAAATCGCCGATCGGCTCCCCTAACTACTGGTTTCCCCAGCGGAAGACGCTGAAGCGAGGGGGGCGTTAGCTCAGTTGGCTAGAGCGCCGTGCTCACACCGCGGAGGTCACTGGTTCGAGTCCAGTACGCCCCACCATCTGCACATCTGCTAACCGTGTCCCTGCCCGTGGCCCAGTAGCTCAGCCTGGATAGAGCACCAGCCTCCGAAGCTGGGAGTCGTAGGTTCGAATCCTACCTGGGTCACCACCCGTTTCCATTGCCGCGCCGCCACCTTGACCCTACGCCCGACGCCGGCGCGGGTCCTTGGCGTCGCGACTAGCTCGGGCTCGAGCGCTCAGGCGCCAGCGAACTGGCTCACAAGCACGCCCGCGGCGGTCAGGCTGACGAGCAGCGTTCCGAACCCGGCGATGGCGCGCGGAAGCGTCTGCAGCCTGTCGGCCTTGAACCCGATAACGTGCATGGCGCGCACGAAGAGCATCGCCAGCCCGAGGCCGTGGAGCAACGCGGGGCCCGCGCCGTTCAGCTCGAGCGCCGCCATCATGATCATGAAGTAGGGCACGT
>JAPUKG010000488.1 GCA_027295775.1 Pseudomonadota bacterium | reverse complement strand
TCGACCCTGGTCTCCGACCTGTACCTGCCGGTGGGACTCACCCTCTCGGCCGACGAGGACTTCGTCGCCGTGGCCGAGTTCTACGGCTACCGGGTGACGCGCTACTGGCTGAAGGGCCCGAAGCGGGGGAGCTGGGATCGGTTGATCGAGAACCTGCCGGGCTTTCCGGACGGCCTGGCATCGGACGGATCCGGAACGATCTACATCTCCTTCGCGGGCCTGCGCAGCCCGATCCTCGATCAGATCCATCCCTACCCCTGGATCAAGGACCAGTTTGCGAAGCTCCTACTCCTGCTCCTCTCGCTGGGCATGCAGCCGGCGCCGGGCCCCGGCGTGGTGGTCGCCATCGACGAGAGCGGCCGGGTCCTGCGCTCCTTCCACGATCCCGAGGGCCAGATCGTCCACATGATCACGGCGGCGGAGCCCCACGCGGGCCATCTCTACCTGAGCTCGATCGGCGGCGACTGGATCGCCCGCTGTCCGATCGAGGATCGCTAGGAGCCGCTCGGCTGATTGCGCGATAGGCAGTAGCTTTCGCTGTGAAGCCAACAGGCATCCTCGGGGACGTGCTCATCGCGCCGCAGCGACCGAACATCCTGGTGACCGCCTCTGGCGAAGGCACGAGCGAGCCGAGTCTCTTCCGCCTGGCTCCGTCCATCTCGGCATGGATGCTCCACGGAGCGCACACCAAGAACCGCGCCGATGCCGCTGAATCCGGCGACCGTGATCGCGACCTCCCCGAGCCCGATGAGCAGATCTGCGGATTCGATCTCGGCCCCCGCCGCCCAACGGATCGGGCGATCAACTGCGACAGACAGCGTTGCCCGTCAACGCCATGCCACAGCGCCCCGACGCCAAAATGCTACCGAATTCAGGCACTCAGAACTCCACGAAGTAGCGAAAGTGCCTGTTGTCATCCGCGATCGCGGTGCGCAGAGCGACCCAATGGTGCTCGTCGTCCAGTTCCGATTTCTCCTCGATACGCCAGTCGAGGTTGGTCAGAAAGAACGAAACGGCGCGACGGATGCCTGGAAGGTTGTAGTCATCGACCAGGACGACGCCGCCCCTGGGCAGCAGCCGCCCCAGATAGAAGAGGTCGAGGAACACGGCGTCGAAGCGATGATTCCCGTCTACGAAAGCCAGATCGAACCGCCGGCCCTCCTCGAGAAAGGCCGGGAGCGCAAGCTGAGACATCTGATCGTGGTACTCGAAGAGGGAGGATACACCCGCTTCTTCCAGTACCTGGAGGCCACAGTTTGCGAATCGTCCTGCCTGAAATGGATCCAGCACGACATGTCGTGCGGCCGGATCCCCGGACCGAATCAACCCGTCGCATAGGTAGAGCGCAGAGAACCCATAGGCCAGCCCGATCTCGATCGTCCTGCTCGCGTTCTCCCGAACAACCCATTCGCTGAGCGCTTCCCCCTCTCTCGGGCTGATTGAAACGGTGCGCACGTCATGCTTTGACCCATCCGCATCTGCGATCATCGAGCCCTTCTCGATCAGGCGATTGATGACTCCGCGCACGCGGTCGGACGTGCTCGCGATGTGGCTCTCGGGTTTCAAAGGGCCTCTCCTCGAGACACGAGAGGTCTCAGGTGTGGCCGCCGTCCAACGGACTGGCGTTCAGCGGCGTGCGACGATGTGCCGAGCAGCCACTGGACGCCTTGGATCCACGAGATTGTACCACGACCCATAGAGGCACAGCGTGAGCACGTCCGCTGCAACGCTTTGTTAGACGGCGCTCAGTCGAAGACCGCGAAGAGGATGCAAAGGAGTCTCGCAGATTCGACTGGAACGATGATCCAGAGATCGAAACCGTGGAGTTCGAGCGGGGCGAAGCGACCACCAACACGAAGCCCAGCGTAGAACGACACCACGAAGAACATGAGCTGAATGACGGCGGCAGCGCGCCATAGCTGTGCCTGATCAAGCCCGTAGGAATCGAGCAGAAACGGAACCATTCCACCGACGACCATCTGAATTCCGCTCAGAACGAGGCCGCGAACGCGGCCGAAATCGTCTTCCGGGAACCTGCCCGACCGATTTCCGAGAGCGGCAGCCAACGCCGCGAAGCCGGCGATCGCCGGGGACTTGGGTCTGGGTGGTGGAAATGGGAATTGGATTATCCGGCGTTGGTGCTGGATAAGATGCGGGGGGGGATCTCTTGATTCCGGTGGCCCAGTCCAACGCGATGCGGCCGCACTGCAGGGCATCCGGCTTCAGGCCGTCAGGGTCCGGAAGCGGAGGCGCGGCAGCGTGCCGGACAGGACCGGGTTGGCGGCGACGGCGCGCCGGAGGGCGGCAGCTTGGAGACCCCGGGGTCCCGCGACCAGCACGCGGTTGTCGAACTCGTCGACGTCGATCCGCAGCAGCGCGGGAAACAGGGTGCGCAGCACAGTGGCGACGGCGGCCGTCTCGTCGAGGGTGTTGCAGACCAGCAGGCCACCGGTGGCCACGCGCCGCGCGGCGAGCCCGGTGCCCGGGTGCGGCAGCCAGTCCGGCTTGCGCACGGCGTCGCCGGAGCCCACGAACACGTCGTCGAGAACCAGGTCGTAGCGGCCCCGGTCCCGCTCGAGGAAGGCGCGCGCATCGTCCTCCACCACCTCGACGCCGATCTCGTCCAGGTCGAAGCCCCGCCGGGCGAGCCGAATCACCTCGGGATCCCGCTCGACGCCCACGATCCGGGCGCTGGGCGCCAGGGCGCGAGCCACCCGGGCGGCGCTGCCCCCGCCGAGCCCGAGCACGAGCACCCGGCGGCGGCGCGCCCGGGGCAGGACCAGAAGCGGCGCGACCAGGGCGTCCCAGACCGAGCCGGTGGCCACGCGGCCCGGCTCGTACCACGAGGCGAACGTGTCGTCGATGATCAGCTCGCGACCGTGGCGGCTCTCGCGCAGCTCCACGCGCGGGCGCGTCCGTCTCCCCGTCTTTCTGCTCACTTTCTGCTCACGCCGGCCTTGCGCTCACGCTCGCTCTTTCGGGCCGCAGCCGGCCACATACACTGTGCCCATGGCCAACTCGCTCTTCCGCGAAGTCCCTCGCCAGGTGGTGCGTGTCGCCCTGCCCGTCCCCATCGACTCCCTGTTCGACTACGCCGTGCCGGCGGATCTCGCCCACGCGGCGGAGCCGGGCCGGCGGGCCCGGGTGACCTTCTCGAAGCGCGTCCTCACCGGCGTCATCGCCGAGCGCGTCGAACCTCCCGCGGACCCCGCAGCCGCCCGGAATCTGGCCGTGTTGGAGGCCGTCGTCGATGCCGAGCCCGTCCTCTCGACCCAGATGATGGAGACACTGCGCGAGGCCGCTGAAGCGGTGGTGTGCCCCATCGGCGTGGCTTTCGCCACCGCGACGCCGTCCGGCTCGGCCCCGCGCGCCACCCGAGGACTGGCACTCACCCCCCGCGGCCGCCAGGCGCTGCGCTCCGGCGCGGCTCGCGGGGAGGCGCACGCCCTGCTGGAGGCGCTGGCCGACGGACCCGCCACCCCGGCACGCCTGCGCCGGGTCCTTCCCGAGGCGGAGACCTGGCTGCGATCCCTGGAGCGCGACGGACTGATCGCGGGGGAGACCTTGCTGCGCGGCCCGGCCGCCCGGCCGGCGGTGGAGCGCTGGGTCCGCGCCCGCACCGACCTGGACGTGGAGGCGGTGTGCGGGGGCGAGCTGGCTCGCGCGCGCGCCCAGGCCGAGCTCTTGCGCCGGATCGACGCAGCCGGCGAGCTCCCGGTCGCCACGCTTCGCGCCCAGCACGCGCGCGCCACGGAGACAGTGCGCGCGCTCGAGCGGCGGGGCCTCGTCGAGGTCTTCGAGCGGCCCGCCGAGCGGAACGTACTGGGGCCGCCCGTGCCGCGGGACACGCCGCCGACCCTCAACGACGACCAGCGCAGCGCCCTCGACCCCATCTGCGCCGCCGTCCGGGAGGAACGCCACGAGTCGTTCCTGCTCCACGGGGTCACCGGGAGCGGCAAGACCGAGGTCTACCTGCACGCGATGGCCGAGGCCCTGGCCCGGGGGCGGCAGGCCCTGGTGCTGGTGCCCGAGATCACCCTGACCCACCAGATCGTGGCCCGCCTGCGCGCGCGCTTCGGCGACGGCCTGGCCGTGCTCCACAGCGGGCTTCGACCCGGCGAACGGCTCGAGCCGTGGCACCGGCTGCGGGCCGGGGACACGCCGATCGCCACCGGCGCCCGCAGCGCTCTCTTCGCCCCGCTCGAGCGCCTGGGGATCATCGTCATCGACGAGGAGCACGACGGCGCGTACAAGAACGAGGAGGGCTTCCGCTACCACGCCCGCGACCTGGCCGCGCTCCTGGCGAAGCGCGCCGGCTGCCCACTCGTGCTCGGTAGCGCGACCCCCGCCCTCGAGTCGCGCTACGCCGCGGATACAGGCGCGCTGCGCCGACTGGTGCTGCCCCGGCGGATCGCGGGCCGTCCGCTTCCGGCGGTCGAGATCGTCGACCTGGCGCGGGAGCGCGAACGGGCGCCCCGGGGCCGCAAGATCATCCTGTCGCGCCCCCTCCGGCGCGCCCTGGCCGAGACCCTCGACGAGGGCGGCCAGGCCATCCTGTTCCTGAACCGCCGCGGCTTCTCCACCCAGATCTTCTGCTTCGAGTGTGGTACCGCCGAGCGCTGCAAGGACTGCGACGTGGCGCTCGTCTTCCACGCCACCGAGAACCGCCTGCGCTGTCACTACTGCGACTTCAGCAAGCCCCCGCCCGCGCTGTGCGCGGGCTGCGGCGCGCCGGACACCGCGCTCCTCGGCATCGGAACCGAGCGGGTGGTGGAGGAGGTCCGCAGCGCCTTCCCGACCGCCCGCGTGGCGCGCCTCGATCGGGACACGACCCGGCGGCGCGGCCACACCGAGAAGGTGCTGCGCGAGCTCCGCGAGGGACGGGTGGACGTGCTGGTGGGGACCCAGATCGTGGCGAAGGGACACGACTTCCCCGGCGTTCGCCTAGTCGGCGTGGTGGCGGCGGACCTGGCGCTCCACCTGCCCGACTTCCGCGCCGCCGAGCGCACCTTCCAGCTCCTGACCCAGGTCGCGGGCCGCGCGGGGCGCGACAGCACGCCCGGGAAGGTGGTGGTGCAGACCTTCGTTCCCGAGCACTACGCGGTGAGTCCGGTCCGGGACCACGACTATGAGGGCTTCTACGCCGAAGAGCTCGCCCACCGCGCCTCTCTCGGCTACCCGCCCTTCGGCCGGCTGGCCCAGGTCATGCTGGCGGGCGCGAACGAAGCGGAGACGCGCGCCGCCGCCGCCGCCATTGCCGACGCCGTGCGCGCCGCGGGACTGGCCGGCCTCGAGGTGTTGGGGCCGGCCCCGGCCGCGCTGCCCCGGCTGCGCGGCCGTCACCGCGTGCAGATCCTGCTCAAGGCGCGCGACGCAGCGACCGCCCTGGCCGCGGCGCGGGCAGCGCGGGCGCGCGCCGTGCGCCTGCCTCGAGGCGTTCAGGCGAGCGTGGATGTGAATCCCGTGAGCATGCTGTAGACTCGAAAATATTCATCAGGGACGGATAGTTACGGATAGAACCGGACACAGACGGATGGTGTGCCCGTGGCTCTGAGAGAGGTCCTGCAGTTTCCCGACCCGCGGCTGAAGCGAGTCTCCGAGCCCATCCGCGAGATGGACGAGGCGCTCCGCGAGCTCGCCAGGGACCTTTGCCAGGTGATGTACGACGAGCCGGGGATCGGCCTGGCGGCGCCCCAGGTGGGCGAGGCCGTGCGCATGATCGTGGTCGACACCGAGTGGACCAAGGAAGACGAGGACGAGGAGGCGGTGCCCGCGGAACGAAATCCCCTGGTGGTCGTGAACCCCGAGATCGTGCACCGGGAGGGCGTGATCGTGTGGAACGAGGGCTGCCTCTCGGTCCCGGACTTCACCGCCGACGTGGAGCGGGCGGAGAGGGTGACCCTGCACGGCACCGACCTCGACGGCAACGACGTCCATGAGCAGGCCGAGGGGCTGAGGGCCGTGTGCTTCCAGCACGAGATCGATCACCTGGACGGCGTCCTCTTCATCGATCGGATCAGCCGGCTCAAGCGCAGCCTGTACGTGAAGAAGCGCAAGAAGCAGCTTCGCGAGGAGGAGGAGGAGGGCCAGAGCCGGGCCCGTGGCCACGGACTCTGAGCGAGAAGGCGCTCCGCATCGTCTTCTTCGGGACCCCGGATTTCTCCGTTCCGACCCTGCGGCGGCTGCTCGAGGGGCCGCACTCGGTGGTGGGAGTGGTCAGCCAGCCGGACCGGGCGCGTGGGCGCGGGCGAAGGCAGACGCCCTCTCCGGTCTCGCAGCTCGCCCTCGAGGCGGGCTTGGAGCTGCTGCGGCCGGAGCGGGTCGGAGCGCCGGAGGTCCTCGACGCGCTCGCCGGGGTCGAGCCGGACCTGGGCGTGGTGGCCGCCTTCGGCCAGTTCCTGCCAAAGAAGGTGCGCCAGCTTCCTCGCTGCGGATACCTGATCAACGTCCACGCCAGCCTGCTACCCCGCCATCGGGGCGCCGCTCCCATCGCCCACGCGATCCTCGCCGGTGACTCCCGCACCGGTGTCTCGATCATGCGCGTCGAGAAGGAGATGGACGCAGGTCCGATCGCCACCGTGGGCGAGCTCGAGATCGGCGCCCAGGAGAACGCGGGCGAGCTCACCGAACGACTGGCCGAGCTGGGCGCAGATCTGGTCGAGCGGATCCTGCCGAGAATCAGCTCGGGAAGGGTCGAGTGGACCGAGCAGGATCACGCCCAGGCGACCACCGCGCCCAAGATCACGCGAGAGGACGCGCGGCTCGGCTGGCGATGCTCCGCGGAATCCCTCGTCCTGCGCGTTCGCGCCATGGCTCCGAGCCCGGGCGCGACGACGGCGCACCTCGGCGAGCCGCTCCGCATCCTGGCGGCGCACACCGCGCCCGGTCCCGTCGACGCAGAGCCGGGAAGTGTGCGTCGACCGTCGGCGTCCACTCTGCAGATCGCCACTTCCAGGGGATGGCTCGTGCCGACCCTGCTCCAGCGGGCGGGCGGCCGCGCCATGGACGCCGCGGCCTACCTGCGCGGGCGGCCGATTCCCGACGGTGCGCGCCTCGATCTCCTTGGCGACGCTGAACCGGACTGATTACACTCGCCCGAGGGTGAGTCAGCGAACCGAGCATCCGAAGCCGCGCCGCCACCGAGGGCGCCCCCGGCCTGTGCGTCCGGAGGCCACTCGCCGGCGCGGCGGTCCCACGCCGGCGCGGATGTTGGCGCTGCGCGTGCTCGACCGCGTCGAGCGCTCGCGCGCGTTCGCCGATCTGTCGCTGCACCACGCGCTCGCGCGAAGCTCCCTGGTCGGTGCCGACCGGGCGCTGTGCACCGAGCTCGTGTACGGAACGCTTCGCTGGCGCGGCCGGATCGACTACCTGCTCGGCCAGCTACTCGATCGCGAGTTCTCCACGCTCGAGCCCCTGGTCGCCAATGCCCTGCGCCTTGGCGCCTATCAGATCCTCTTCACCGAGCGCATCCCGGCGACAGCGGCGGTGGACCAGGCCGTGCACTGCACGCGCGCGCTGGGCGCGGACCGGGCCGCGGGCCTGGTGAACGCGGTGCTGCGCAGGCTCTCGCGGGAACACGAGCGGATTTCCTTCCCGGAGCTGCGGGACGACCCGGTGGCACACCTGACCCACGCGCTCTCCATGCCCGAGTGGATCGCCCGGCGCTGGATCGAGCACTTTGGTGCGGACGAAGCGGCCGCGCTCGCCCGCGCGTCGAACGATCCCCCTCGCTTGACGCTGCGCGCCAACCGCACGCGTACCAACGCCGCGGCGCTGCTCGAGGCGATGCGGCTCCGCTTCCCGGAGGCTTTGCCTTGCCGCTGGGCCGAGGACGGTATCGTGCTCGGCCGCCAGGGCAACCCGGGGCGCGAACCGGGCTTCCTCTCGGGACTGTTCACCGTGCAGGACGAGGCGTCGCAGCTGGTCGTGGAGCTGCTCGATCCGCGGCCCGGCGATCGCGTGCTCGACACCTGCGCCGCACCGGGCACCAAGAGCACCGGGATCGCCGAGCGCGTGGGTCCGTCCGGCGAGGTCCTGTCCCTCGACCGCCACGGCCGTCGCCTGGCTCTCGTCGCACGCGACGCGCGACGCCTTGGTCTCGACAACATCCGAACCCTCGAGCGCGACGCGACTCGATCGCTGACGGATCTGGCCGACGGCACCGGGCCTCGACACACGGGCCGCCCGTTCGACCGCGTGCTGGTGGACGCTCCCTGCTCCGGCCTGGGCGCCCTGCGCCGCAATCCCGACGCGCGCTGGCGCATCCGCCCCGAAGCCACCGAGGCCCTGGTCAACCTCCAGCGCTCGATCCTCGCCCGGGCCGCCACCGTGTTGAGGCCCGGGGGGCGGCTCGTCTACAGTACCTGCACCCTGCTGCCCGAGGAGAACGAAGGGATCGTGTCGCGCTTCCTGCAGGACGCCGGTCACTTCCGCCTCGTCGCGGCCGAAGAGCACCCTGAGCGCCTGGCCCCGCTGCTCGACGCCCAGGGCTTCCTGCACTGCCTACCCCACCGGCACGATACCGACGGCTTCTTCGCGGCCTGCCTGGAGCGGGTCGAATGAGCGCCAGCAGCCGCCAGCTGTCCCCGCGGATCGCCCCTTCGATCCTGGCCGCGGATTTCTCGCGGCTCGGCGAAGAGATCGAGGCGGTCGAGCGGGCGGGTGCCGACTGGATCCACGTCGACGTGATGGACGGGCATTTCGTGCCGAACCTCACGATCGGTCCGCCGGTGGTCGAAGCGGTGAAGCGATCGACCCGTCTTCCCCTCGACGTCCACCTGATGATCGAGGAGCCGGAGCAGAGCATCGACGAGTACGTGGCACGCGGCGCCAGCACGGTGGGCGTCCACGTAGAGACCTGCCCGCACCTGCACCGCACCATCGCCCAGATCCGGGAGACGGGCGCCCGGGCCTGCGTGGTGCTCAATCCGGCGACACCCGCCCAGACCGTCGAGACCGTCCTGCCCGACGTGGACCAGGTCCTGGTGATGACGGTGAATCCGGGCTTCGGCGGCCAGAAGTTCATCGAGAGCATGCTCGCCAAGATCGAAACCCTGCGCGGCTGGATCGACGAACGCGAGCTGCGCGTCGATCTCGAAGTGGACGGGGGCATCGGGCCCGAGACCATCGGCCGCGCCGCGTAAGACAACCAGGACAAATCGTGCGTCCGTGTCGGCTTTCGAGAAACTGATTCCGGGGATGCTTGCCGCAACGGCGCCGAGGCCAACACGTCGTAGTATTTCACGTCTGCTTAACATCGACTATCTCCGTTGAAACTCAGGCGAGGCCAGGAGCAATGTCGTTCCCTGC
>JAPUKG010000487.1 GCA_027295775.1 Pseudomonadota bacterium | reverse complement strand
ACGGCGGCGGCCGGCGCGGCCGAGGAGGTGATCGACGGCATCGCCGCCCAGGTGGGGACCGACATCGTGCTGATCTCGGAGGTGAACCAGATGGCGGCGCCGGTGGAGGAGCGCATGCGCAACGCCGGCGCGCCGCCCGGGGAGGTTGCGCGCATGCGGGCGGACATCCTGGACAGGCTGATCGAGGGGCGGCTGATGGCCGACGTGGTGCGGCGACTCGAGCTGGGCGCCAGCGACGCCGAGGTGGAAGACGCCATCGCCGGCATCGCCCAGGACACGGGGATCAGCGTGGCGCAGCTCCAGCGGAGCGTCGCCAGCCACGGGCTCACCATGGACGAGTACCGCGCGAAGATCCGCGACGAGATCGAGCGCTCGAAGGTGCTCAACACCATGGTGCGCTCGCGGGTGCGCATCGAGCCCGACGAGGTGCAGGCCCTGTACGCGCGCGAGTTCGGCGATCAGCCCCAGGGCGGCGAGGAGGTGCATCTGCGCCACCTGTTGGTGGCCTACGGAGCCGAGCTGCACCGCGACCAGGTGACGGCGTGCAACGCGGCGGAGGAGGCCCGGGCCGAGATCGCAGACGGGCGCGCCACCTTCGCGGCGGTCGCCCGGCGGATCTCGGACGCCAACCCGACGAGCGGCGGTGACATGGGCTGGATCCACGAGAAGGACCTGGCCAGCTGGATGGTGCCCGCGGTGAAGAAGCTGGGCGACGCGGGCGGGATCAGCGACGTCATCGAGACGGGCTTCGGCTGCAACCTCCTCGAGATGGTGGGACGCCGCGACTTCCAGCCGGTGACCTTCGAGCAGGCGCGCCCGCGCATCGAGAACCTGCTCATGCGCCAGAAGATGGAGGTGGCGTACGGCGAGTGGGTGGAGACCCTGCGCGCCCAGACCTACATCGAGCGCAAGGGCACGTTCTCCGACGCGGGCGCGCCCGGATCCTAGTGGAGCAGACCGAGATCGTCGTTCGCGGCGCGCGCGAGCACAACCTGCGCGACATCGACGTGTGCATCCCGCGGAACCGCCTGGTGGTGGTGACCGGGCTCTCCGGGTCCGGCAAGTCCTCCCTCGCCTTCGACACCATCTACGCCGAGGGCCAGCGCCGCTACGTGGAGTCGCTGTCGGCCTACGCCCGCCAGTTCCTGGACCAGATGCGCAAGCCCGATGTGGAGTCCATCGACGGACTCTCGCCGGCCATCTCCATCGAGCAGCGCTCGGTTGCGAGCAACCCGCGCTCCACCGTCGGCACCACCACCGAGATCTTCGACTACCTGCGCCTCCTGTACGCGCGCGCCGGAGAGCCGCACTGCTGGGAGTGTGGCAGGCCCATCACCAGCCAGACCGTCCAGCAGATGAGCGACCGGGTGCTGCGCCTCCCGGAGGGCAGCCGGGCCACGGTACTGGCGCCGGTGGTGCGCGGGCGCCGGGGCGAGTACAAGCGCGAGCTCGACGGCTTCCGTCGCAAGGGCTTCGTGCGGGTGCGGATCGACGGCGTGGTGCACGACCTGGCCGATGAGATCCGACTCTCCCGCCAGAAGCGGCACGACATCGAGGTGATCGTCGACCGGCTGATCCTGAAGGAGTCCGCCCGCGGCCGTATCGCCGAGTCGATCGAGACCGCGCTGCGGCTGGCCGACGGGCTGGTGATGGTCGAGAGCGACGCCGAGGGCGGGGGCGAGTGGCTCCTGTCCGAGCGAAGCGCGTGCGCCGAGTGCGGGATCTCGTTCCCCGAGATCGCGCCGCGCATGTTCTCGTTCAACAATCCGGGCGGCGCCTGTCCCGAGTGCGCCGGACTCGGGGTGCGGCTCGTCTTCGATCCCGAGCGGATCGTGCCGGACCCGGAGCTCAGCCTGGCGGAGGGCGCGATCGCGCCGTGGCGGGGCGGCCGCACAGCGAAGTACTACACCGGACTCCTCGAGTCGCTGGCCGCGCACCTGGGCGTCGAGCTCGACGTGCCGTGGCGGCGGCTGCCCGTGCGGGCGCGGGACGTGATCCTGCACGGCGCCGGAGACGACGAGATCGCCTTCCGCTTCGTGCGCCGCCGGCGCCGGCGGAACCTGAAGCGGCGCTGGGACGGCGTGGTCGGCGAGCTCGAGCGGCGCGCGGCCCAGAAAGAGCAGGGGCAGGGCGCCCCGGCAGCCCTGGGTCGCTACCAGAGCCCGCGCCCCTGCGAGGGGTGCGCGGGCGCCCGCGTGCGGCTCGAGGCACGGCACGTGAAGGTGGGCGACCTGGCCATCCACGAGGTCGCCGCGCTCCCGATCGGGAAGCTCCGCGCCTGGATCGACGGGCTCGAGCTCAGCGGGGCGCGCCAGGCCGTGGCCGACCGTCTGCTGATCGAGATCCGGGAGCGGCTGCGCTTCCTGTCGGACGTGGGTCTCGACTACCTGACGCTCGACCGCCCGAGCGCGACGCTCTCGGGCGGCGAGGGCCAGCGCATCCGGCTGGCGACCCAGGTGGGCTCGAGCCTGATGGGCGTGCTCTACATCCTGGACGAGCCCTCGGTGGGGCTGCATCCCCGGGACAACGGGCGCCTGCTCAAGAGCCTCGAGCGACTGCGCGACATGGGCAACAGCATCCTGGTGGTCGAGCACGACAGGCCACCATCGACGCCTCGGACTTCGTGATCGACATGGGCCCGGGGGCGGGCATCCACGGCGGCGAGGTGGTCGCTGCGGGCACGCGCGACGAGATCGCCGCCAACACGGACTCGCTGACCGGCGCCTTTCTCTCGGGGCGTCGCCGCATCCCCGTGCCCGCGCGGCGGCGCAAGCCCGGAAGGAAGGCGCTGACCCTCACCGGCTGCCGCGAGCACAACCTGCGCGACCTGACCCTCCGCCTGCCCCTCGGCCTGTTCACCGTGGTGACGGGCGTCTCGGGCTCGGGCAAGTCGACCCTGGTGAACGACACGCTCCACCGGGCGCTCGCGGCGCGGCTGCACGGTGCCACCGCCACACCGGGACGGTTCGCGCGGCTCGAGGGCGTCGAGCACATCGACAAGGTGATCGACGTGAGCCAGTCGCCGATCGGCCGAACCCCGCGCAGCAACCCCGCCACCTACAGCGGCGCCTTCGACGGCATCCGCCAGCTCTTCAGCCGCGTCCCCGAGGCGCGCGTGCGTGGCTATGGGCCCGGCCGCTTCTCCTTCAACGTGAAGGGCGGCCGCTGCGAGTCGTGCAAGGGCGACGGCCTGCTGCGCATCGAGATGCACTTCCTGCCCGACCTCTTCGTCACCTGCCAGGTGTGCGGCGGCCGCCGCTACAACCGCGAGACCCTGGAGATCGTCTACAAGGGCACGAACATCGCCGAGCTGCTCGAGATGAGCGTCGAGGAGGCGCTCGAGTTCATGGAGAACGTGCCGCGGGTGCGCCGCCCACTGGCCACGCTCCACGACGTGGGCCTCGACTACATCCACCTGGGCCAGCCGGCCACGACCCTCTCGGGCGGCGAGGCCCAGCGCATCAAGCTGGCCCGCGAGCTGGCGCGGCGCGACACCGGCAAGACCCTCTACCTGCTCGACGAGCCCACCACCGGGCTCCACTTCGCCGACGTGGAGAAGCTCCTGCAGGTGCTCGATCGGCTGGTCGAGAAGGGCAACACGGTGGTCGTGATCGAGCACCACCCGGATGTGGTCAAGACCGCAGATTGGGTGATCGACCTGGGCCCCGAGGGCGGCGACGAGGGCGGTGCGATCGTGGTGGAGGGCACGCCCGAGCAGGTGGCGCGCTGCGCGGCCAGCCATACCGGGCGCACCTTGGCCGCGTTGCTCGACGCGTGACCTCGGCAGCCTAGACTAAAGATCACGAGAGACCTGCGGCGGCGCCTCGCCTCGTCGCGTAGAGGAAGAGGGCAGGCCACAGACCCGCGCCCAGCAGACCGGCGAGCGTCAGCGCGCCTCCCACGCGCAGGCTCGCCGGAGCGAACTCGAAGCGGACCTCGTTTCTTCCCGCCTCGACCACCGCTCCCATGAAGTCGCCGTATACGCGCACCAGCTCGGCGGGCTCGCCGTCGATGCGCACCTGCCAGCCCGCCAGGTGCTTCTCGGCGAGGATCAGCAGCTGGCGGGTCTCCGCCTCGGTCGCCACGGTGATGCGCCCGGGCCGGTCCTCCACCAGAGTGGCGCGGCCCGGCGGGCCCGGCTCGAGGGCAACGGGCGCGGCGACTAGTGCGATGGCCTCGATGTCGATGCTCCGCAGATCGGCCTGGGGCGCCGCGCTCTGGATGGCGCGCGTCACCAGGCGCACTCGCGGCATGGGATTGGAGACGAAGTCCACCTTCGGCTCCTCCAGATAGTTTCGGTAGATCCACCGGACACCGGCGATGCGGAGCGGCTTGAGCGCGTTGTAGTTCAGCTCCCGATCCCGGTGCCACCCGGAGTAGCCGTTGCTGAGCCGGTAGCCCCAGAGTGTGAACACGTTCGGCGTCTTCTCGGCGAAATCCGTCACGCCGCCGTG
Organism: Pseudomonadota bacterium; assembly: GCA_027295775.1. Lineage (GTDB taxonomy): Bacteria > Myxococcota_A > UBA9160 > UBA9160 > UBA4427 > JAPUKG01. The sequence goes on along the minus strand of JAPUKG010000487.1, from coordinate 812 downwards.
AACGCGGTACATCGGATCGGGAGGCGGCAGCGGGGGCGGTGTCCGAAGCTCCTGGTACGAGACCGGCGGCTCCTCGAAGATGTACAGCGAGCTGTAGAAGCCCTGGTCGGCCGCGGAGAAAACGATCAGGACAGGAAGAGCCCACCACCCGCCGCGGGCCGCCGCGAACAACAAGAGAGCCGCCAGGACGGCCAGCGCCGGACCCAGCAGAATCCAGGGCCACGCGGCGAGCTGCGCGACGTACGCCGAGAGCCAGGTCACTTCGCGCAGGCTGGGCGAAAGTGCAGCGGCGGCGACTGCAAGTCCCAGCGCGGGCGGGATGGCGAGCGGCCACAGCCTCCTCGCAGGGATGGGGGCTCCTCTGCCCAGAAGATTCCGCAGGTCCTCGAACGCCAGCGCGCCGAGTCCGGCCATGGCCAGATGGACCAGCAGGATGTAGCGACAGGAGGCGCGGAACAGCCCGACCACCGGCAGCTGGACCTGGAACTGGTAGAGAAAGCCCCAACGCCCCAGGCTCAGATCCACGGACACCAGCAGCAGTCCCAGGAGCCCGAGCGCCATGGGTGCACGAGGTCCCAGGGAGCGAAGTCGCATGAGCACCCACACGACGAGCGCCAAGGCGACGGCTCCGTCGTACACGCCGAACTCGTTCGGATTGCCGGGCTCGCCGGGAGCGCGGAAATAGCGACTGGCGGGCAGGTATGGCGAGACCAGCTGCAGCAGGTTGAGGGGCGGCAGCGAGTAGCCGTAGCGAACGTCCAGCGACGGGTTGGCGCGGACGGTCAGGTACTGCAGGTAGTCCCAGGAAGGGA
>JAPUKG010000486.1 GCA_027295775.1 Pseudomonadota bacterium | reverse complement strand
CTCGCGCTGCGTCTTCGTCACCGTGTAGATGCCGCCGATCACCAGGGTCTGACCGTCCTTCACCAGGGTCTCGGTCTTGGCCTCGTTCTTGGCGATGGCCGGGGAGCCCGTGGGTGTCGACACCGAGTCGTCCGGCGCGTTGCGCTGGATCTCGATCTTCATGATGATGCTCCTGTCCGAGGTGTTGTGAGGCGTCACCCTGAGGCGGAGCACCGCGTCGATGAACTCGAGCTTGGCGTCGCCGTTCTCGAACGTCTGGAACGGGATCGACACGCCCTGACTGATCTCGGCCTCCCGGTTGTCCAGGGTCACGATCCGCGGACTCGAGATGACCTTGCCGTGACCCGAGCTCTCCGCCGCCGCGAGCTGGACCGAGATGTCGATGTTGTCGTTCAGCACGAAGGCGTTCAAGCTCGCTAGCCCGGTGGCCACGGACGTGATCGGGTTGGAGAAGATCACGCTGTTGGCGTCGTGGAACTTGAAGTCCTGGCCGCCCAGGTTGCGCTTGGGCGCCGAGCCCGAGTCGAAGCCGTCCGTCAGCGGCTGGCTCCCGATGCCCCAGAAGGCGCCGAGCTCCCGGCTGAAGTCCAGGTTGGCCTCGACGATCTTGGCCTCGATCACGACCTGCGGCGTCTGCGTGTCGAGCGCCTTGACCAACGCCGTCGCCTCGTCCACCACCGAGGAGATGTCCTTGATGATCAGCGTGTTGGTGCGCTCGTCGATGTTCACCGTGCCGCGGGCCGAGAGGAGTCGCTTGACCAGCAGGGACACGTCCTTCACGTTCCCGTAGTTGACCGGCTGCAGCTTGACCACGAGATCCTCGAGCTTCTCCTTGTTGCGGCGCTCCTGGAGCCGGACCTCTTCCTCCTGCGAGAGGATGTCGGACGGGGCGATGCGCAGGACGTTGCCGACCCGCACGAAGCCCAGGGCCTTGGTCAGGAGGATCACGTCGAGGGCCTGGTCCCAGGGGACGTCCACCAGGCGAATCGTCACCGATCCCTCCACCTCTTCGCCGGCCACGATGTTGAGATCGCTGACCTCGGCGATGATCCGCAGCACGTCGGTGATCTCCACATCCTTGAAGTCCAGGGAGATGCGCCGGCCCTTGTACTCCTTGCCGTCGATCAGGCCACCCTCCTCCAGGAGCTCGACCGCCGCCGGCGGCTCGAGGGACGCGGGCACAGCCGCGCCCGTGCCCGGCGAAGCCGGCGCCAAGGCCGCAGCGCCCGAGAAGCCGCCCGCCTGGGAGAACTGGGGAAGCTGGGTGAAGACCGCATCTGCGCTCTGCGCGCCGGGGTCGGCCATCGCCGTGCTCTCGCCCGCCATCGAGGCGGCCGTGTCGAGCACCTCCAGCTCTCCCGCGACGGGCTGAAGGGCCACGCCCTGCTCCGTCACCGACCCGGAAGCCAGGTCGGCTGTCGGCGCCACGTCGGGAGCGGCCGGAGAGCGGGTGGACAGCACCGGCGACGGTCCCGAGAACGCCGGCGGCGCGCTGGCCGCCACGCCCGTGTGGGCGAAATCCATGAAGATGAGCTCGCCGCGCCGGGTCACCGTCGGCTCGAGATCGGGCGCCCGCTTCACGACCACCCGCACCTCGCTCGGCTCCACGTCGGGCTGGTGGAATGCGGTGATGAGAGACACCGGCCCGCCCAGGGGCGGAATGATGCGGCCCTCCGCCTCGCGCGGAATGCTCGCGCCCGGAATGCGCAGGACCACCGTCTCCGCGTCCGGGGTCAGGACCTCGAAGTCGATCAGACCCTCGGACAGGACCACGATGCGGTCCTTCTCGCTCTGGGAGTCGAAGTGGATGCCATGGACGATCGTGGTCACGCCGGCCGGCAGCGACCAGATCTCGTCTTCGGGCGCAGCGCTGTCGTCCGACGCCAGCTCCATCTCGGCGTCGGCGTCGGCATCGACGAGCTCCTCCATCTCGAGCTCTGGATCGTCCGTCATGTCGTCCTGGAGCGCGAGCATCTCCTCGTCGCCAAGGTCGCCGAGGTCCGGCTCCACGGCCTTCACGGCCGGTGCCGCGACGCCCATCGCCAAAGCCTCGTCCAGATCCTCGCCACTGCCCAGCGCAACGAACAGCCCGTTGTCAGACGGCACCAGCCGGCGGCCCTCGAAGGCCCCCGCCATCTCGCCGCCATCGATCACCACCCGGACCTTGTCCGAGTGCGAGCCAATGCGAACGCTCTTCACCACACCCGCGTCGACCTCGACCCGATCGGCGCTGGAGGCGTTCTCGAGCCCAGGCAAGTCGATGACCAGCCGGGCCGGGTCCTCGAGGGTGAAGCTCTCGGTGGCAGCGATCATGCCGTTGGCGCGCAGGTGGATCAGGACGCCCTCCTGCGTCTGGGTGACTTCGACGCCGGAGAACGCGGTGGCCGGAGACAGCGGCGGCGCGTCGTCGACCTCGATCTCCGCCGAGGGCTCGAGCGCGTCGGCGTCGGACCAGGGATCCTCCTCTCCGAGGACCCCCTCTTCCAGGACCTCTTCGTCTCCACCGGCAGCAGCCAGTGCTTCGGCGCTCCGGAGCCGCACGGCCAGCCCCTCCGCGGTCTGCACGATCTCGTAGTCCGCCCACTGGGAGAGAGCGACCTCGACTCGGGTCATGGACTCGTCACCCCCCAAGGAGAACGAGGAGAGGCTCACCTGCTCGACCAGTCCGTCGTAGACGGCCACCGGCTCTGCCGGCGCTTCGATCTCGACGGAGGAGATGTCCAGGATGAGTGCGTTCGGGTCGGACAGCAGGAACGCCGTGTAGACCGGATCCTGCAGCCCCACCAGGGTGATGACGGATGCATCCCCCTCGCGCTCGACCCACACGTCGGTGAGGGTACCCGCCTGGGACCCCACGCCGTCCGCCCGGTCTGCCGTTTCCGGCGCCTGAGCCGTCGCGCAGGCCAGGATGCCCACAGACACACTCAACAGCCCGGCGGCAATCCGCGCCCAGAATCGACCTCGGCCACCGCTTGCGGAAGCGACCATCGCCCTCACCCCCCTTGGCTCCTACGAATCCGGAGTTCGACGTCCTTCGTGGTCTCACCACCACCGAAATCGACGTACGTTTCCTTGACCAGCACCAGGTTGTCTCCGATGTGGATGATCAACCCGTCGTTCTTGCCGACCCTCGTCCCTTCCATCACGATGTACGAGCGACCCGAAGGGTCGGCCACCAACGCGCGCGGGCTATGGGTATCCCATACCACCGCGACCACCGAGAGCTGCTCCAGCTCGTACTGCTCCAGCGGACCCGCCGTCTCCGCATCCAGGTCCGGCTGGCGGTCCCAGCGGAAGGAGCGGAACGGATCTCGCTTGCCCGTCGGGTCGTAGACGAAGTCCACTCTGATTCCGCCGAGAGAGCCCTTGTCCTCGGTTGCGGTCGGCGTTTGGACCACACCGGCCACACGCTGCTTGGCCCGGCGCGCCTTCTCCTTCATCTTGGCTGCCAGCGCGGCGCGCTCGGACTCGAAGTCCGATGTCGTCGGGCCGCCCGTCTGCTCGTCGCCGCATCCGGCGAGGGATACGAGCAGAGCCAGCGCCACCGTCGCTACAACTCTCCTCACGTCGGACCTCCTACGCTCTGCCACTGGTCATCGCCGAGCCGATTGCGGCCGTATCCGGGTCGTCTCCGAGGAACCGGAACGTGCTGGCGGTTCCCTGCACCCGGAGCGTCGTCTTGGAGCTGTCCTCGCTGTCCACGCGCAGCTTCAGGGAGCCCACGTTCACGATCCGGGGCAGCTTCGACACGCGATCAAAGAACAGGGCGATGTGGTGGTAGGTGCCTTCCAGCTCGATCAGAAAGGGCACCTCGGCGTAGAAGTCGTGGTGCACCTCCGGCTCGCGCTGGATCGACTTGATCTGCACCCCGACCTTCTTGGCCATGGTCGTAATGTCCTGGAGCAGAACCTCGAACTGCTTGCGGTTCGGGAGCTGCTTGAGCGCCAGATCGAGCTCGCGCTCGAGGCTCGCCACCTCCTGCTCGAACTCAGACAGGTTGTTGGCGACCGCGCGCACCTTGTTGAGCTTGCGCTGGAGCTCCTGGGCCTGGGCGCGGGTGCGCGAGAGCTCGGCCTGGGAGTCCTGGTAGCTGAGGAAGTAGTAGCCAGCGAGCACGGCGCCCAGGAGCACCGCCACGGCCCCCATGCGGGCGGCCCTGGGGATCTTCGCGAGCTGCTCGAGCTTGTCGTCGATGTCGAATCCGAAATTCATCACACTCCCCTAGGCGTCGCTCTCGGCCCCAGCGGGCTCGGGATCGGGCGGGCGCGTCAGCTCCGCCGTGATGGCGAAGGTGACCAGCTTGACGCCCTCCACCTCCTTGCCACGGGCCGTCTTGTCCAGGTCCACGTTGGTGAAGTACGGAGACCGATTCAGACCGCGCAGGAAGTCGGCGACCATCCCCGTATCCAGGCTCTCGCCCTCGATGGTGATGGCAGCGCCGGACGTCTGGATGTTGGTGAGCCAGAGACGATCTGGCGTGTGGCTCGCGAGCTCGTCCATCAGGCGCACCGGCCCGGTGCGGCCCTTGTCGAGGCCGTCGATCACCGCCAGCTTGTCCTCGAGCTGCTGCCGGGTCTTCTTGAAGCCGGCCACCTGCTCTTCCTGGGGCCGATACTGCTCGATGTCCGACTCCAGCTGGTGCACCTGCGTCGCCGCCGCGGCAATCCGGTCCTCCGTCTGGCCGTCCACGTAGGCGATGACACCCCCTTCGATGACCAGACCGAGGACGAGCAGCGCAGCGGTCTGTCGGAGGTCCGCGGCACGCTTGGCTTCGCGATGCGGGAGTAGGTTGATCTCGATCATCTCGCTTCCGTCCTTCGCATGGCGAGCCCGATTCCCACACCCAGCGAGGGAGCCACTTCGTCCAGATAGTCGGGATCGAAGCCCTTGCTCGGCAGCATCCGGGCCAGCGGGTTCATGAGCTCGACGTCGAGACCGGTCCGCTCGTGGAAGGCCGCGTCGAAGCCGCTGATCTTGCAGCCGCCGCCAGAGAGCAGGACCTTCTGGATACGGCTCTCTGCCGAGGTGGCGGTGAAGAAGTCGAGCGAGCGCGAGATCTCCCCGATGACCGTGTCGGTCACCGAGCGGATGGCCTGCTCGACCTCCTGGGGCACGACCTCCTGGTTCTGTTCCGAGGACGGGCTGCCCAGCTTGATGCGCTCGGCCTCCTCGAAGCTGATCGACAGCGCCTTCTGCACCTCCTCGGTGTACTG
>JAPUKG010000485.1 GCA_027295775.1 Pseudomonadota bacterium | reverse complement strand
GGCGAGCGGCTGACGTACCGGGAGCTCGACGAGCGCGCTACCCGGCTCGCCGACTTCTTCAGGAGCCGCGGGCTCGGTGGCGGCGACCACATCGGCACGTACCTCTACAACGGCGTCGAGTACGTCACGACCATGATCGCCGCGTTCAAGATCTCGGCGGTGCCCATCAACATCAACTACCGATACGTGGAAGAGGAGCTGACCTACCTGCTCCAGAACGCGGACCTGAAGGCGGTGGTGCACCACCGAGAGTTCGCGGATCGCGTGGCGGCGGTGCGCGGCGATTGCCCGCTGCTGGCGCTCCAGCTCTACGTCGAGGACGGAACCGGCGCCGACGTGTCCGGCGCCGTCGAGTTCGGCGAAGCCCTGGCGTCGGGCGCCCCGGAGCGGAACTTCTCCGGCCGAAGCAACGAGGACCTCTTCATCATCTACACCGGCGGGACCACCGGGATGCCGAAGGGCGTCATGTGGCACCACGAGGCCGCGTACTTCGCCTGCTTCGGTGCTGGAAACCCGATCGGCGATGACATCACGGACCTGGAGGAGCTGGTCGCGCGCGCGCGCACCATGGCCGGCGTCGCCACCTCGCTGATCGCGGCGCCGCTCATCCACGGTGCTGCGCAGCTCGCCACCTTCATCTCCCTGATCGGCGGCTCGAAGCTCATCTACCAGAAGAAGTTCGATGCCGAGGAGATCCCGCGCCTGATCGCCGATGAGAAGGTGCTGACCATCTCGCTGGTGGGCGACGGCATGGCGCGTCCCATCGCCGACGCGCTCGAGAGGAACGCCCAGTCCGTGAGCCCGGCGGACTGCTCGACCGTGATCGTGATCGCGTCGGCGGGCGCGATCTTCTCGGAGCCCGTCAAGGACAAGCTCAAGAAATACCTGCCCCAGTGCAACATGATGGACAACTACGGCTCCACCGAGACCGGCTTCCAGGGCCGCGGCGGCGCGGGCCACAAGAGCTTCGGCCAGGGCCTCACCTTCCAGATGAGCGACCGCACCGTGGTGCTGGGCGACGACCTGAAGCCGGTCGAGCCCGGCTCGGGCGTATTGGGCCGCGTGGCTCTTCGTGGTCACGTGCCCGTGGGTTACTACGGGGATCCGGTGAAGTCTGCCGAGACCTTCGTCACCCTGAAGGGCGTCCGCTACTCCATCACCGGCGACATCGCCGAGGTGGAGGCGGACGGAACCGTCAAGCTCTACGGCCGCGGCTCGGTCTGTATCAACAGCGGCGGCGAGAAGATCTTCGTGGAGGAGGTGGAGAACGCGCTCAAGAGCCACCCGGCGGTTTACGACGCCGTGGTCGTCGGAATCGACGACATCCGCTGGGGACAGCGCGTGACCGCGCTGGTTTCCCTGGCTCTGGAGCCGGGCGGCGAAGCGCCGAGCGAGGACGCGCTGCGCGACCACTGCCGCACGCACGTCGCCGGCTACAAGGTGCCGAAGGAGATCCACGTGGTGGACGAGGTCTTCCGCGGCCCGAACGGGAAGGCCGACTACAAGCTGTCGGCGCGCCTGGTGACGGAGCTCTCGACGGCGCGCGGGGTGTCGGACAGCGCGTGAGCGCCGCGGATCACCCCGTCTTCGGGCCCGGGAAGCTCGGTCCCCTCGAGCTGCGCAACCGGGTCATCAAGTGCGGCACCAACGAGGGCATGTCCCGCGACGGGCTGGTCACCGACCAGCTGATCGAGTGGCACCGCGCGTTCGCCGCGGGCGGCGTGGCTATGACGACCCTCGCCTACTGCTCGGTGGCCTCGGAGGGCCGGACCTTCCGCCAGCAGATCTGGCTGCGCGACGAGGCGCTGCCCGGGCTGCGGCGCTTCACCGACGCGGTCCACTCCGAGGGGGCGAAGGCGTCGATCCAGCTCGGCCACGCGGGCTGGTTCGCCAACCCGCGCGCGACGAAGGCGCCACCGGTGGGACCGTCGCGCACGTTCAGTCCCCACGCCCAGGCGTTCTCCCGTGCCATGAGCGAGGACGAGATCGCTTCCTCCATCGAGGACTTCGCCGCCGCGGCCCGACTGTCGGTGGAGGCGGGCTTCGACGCCCTCGAGATCCACGCCGGGCACGGCTATCTGCTGAGCCAGTTCCTGTCGCCGTGGAACAACCGGAGGAAGGACCGCTGGGGCGGGTCGCTCGAGAACCGCGCGCGCTTCCCGCGCGAGGTGCTGAAGGCCGTGCGCGCGGCCGCGGGTCCGGGCGTGGCCGTCTACCCCAAGCTCAACATGGACGACGGCTTCAAAGGCGGGCTCACCCTCGACGACGGCGTCGAGGTGGCACGCCTCCTCGAGGCCGACGGCAGCGTGGACGCCCTCCAGCTGACCGGCGGCCACACCACCAAGACGCCCATGTATTTGATGCGCGGTGACGTGCCCCTGCACGAGATGCTCGCCAACGAGAAGAGCTGGGTGCGCCGCTGGGGTCTGCGCCTGTTCGCGCCCAGCATGCTGAAGGCGTACCCGTTCGAGGAGGCCTTCTTCCTGCCGCTGGCGCGCCGCTTCCGCGAGGCGGTGCGCCTGCCGCTGATGCTGCTGGGGGGGATCACGCGCCTCGACACCTTCGACCGGGCCATCGCCGAGGGCTTCGAGTTCGTCGCCGTCGGCCGGGCGCTGATCGCCGACCCGGACCTGGTGCGCCGCATGCAGGCCGGCCAGGCCACCGAGTCACGCTGCACCCATTGCAACCGCTGCATCATCGAGATGGATCGGGCGGGAACGCGCTGCGTCCTCGACGACTGAGCGAGGACGGGTAGCGACCCGGAGCTACTCGATCGAGAGCCAGAGACGGAGCAGGTGGCGCTTGCGCTCGGGCTCCGGGTGATCCTCGTAGTCGGTGCGCGCGTGCAGGATCAAGTGGTTGGACAGCCACTGGATGTCGCCAGGGTGGAGGTCCATGTCGAGGTAGAGCTCCGGGCTCATGGCGATCTCTTCGTAGATGTCGAGCAGCACCTGCTCGGGGTCGGTGAACGGCGCCACGTCGTCGTGGCGCTGGACGGAGCGGAAGTAGTCGCTGTGATAGAAGGTGCGCAGCCGGCCGCCCGCGAAGCGGCAGGGCGGCACCGGCAGGTAGCGCAGCGCTCCGCTCGCATCCTCGTTGCGGATGTCGAGGAGGAAGGGCTCGTAGAGCCGGTCCACCAGATCGGGCCGGCGGGCCAGCAGCTCGTTGTAGACCGACACCGAGCTCACGATGCGGCTGGCGCCCCCCTTCCGCGCCTCCCGGAGACAGAGCAGCCCCACCACATCGGCGGCGTCGCAGTGGTAGGCGATGCGGGAAGAAGTCTGGTAGAGGCGGACGAAGGGATTCGAGGCGTCCTCCCCGGTGTCGACCACGTGACCGAGCAGGTCGCCCTTGGGGTTCTGGGCCCCGGGGCGGCCCATGTGCAGGCCGAGGCACCAGAAGAAGAGCTCCGCCTCCTCCTGGCTCCAGCGCTCCACGGGCACCCCCGTCAGGACCTGGAAGCCGCGCCCCGACACGAGCTCCTCGCGCCAGCGGCGGATCTCGCGGCTCAGGGTCGGGAGCGGAAAGTCCGCCGCGGTGAGCGCGCCGGTGGCCTTGCCCGTCTCGCGCGCGGTGGCGAGTGCCCTCTCGATCTCGTCGAGATGGGCGGCGCGGAGCGGCGTCCGCCAGTCGTCGCTCCCCGCCAGGTCGGGACCGCGCCAGGCCGCCGGCGTCTCGAGGGCCGAGCGGGCCGGCACCTCGTGGGGCCGGTTGAAGTAGTGCCCGGCCTGCTCGGCGTAGGAGAGGTACTCCCTCATCCGCGTCTCCTGTGGCGACGCCGTAGTCTATAGCAACCCAGCTGCCCCGGACGTCGGCGTTCAGCCGTCGGTGCGGACGATCCGGGGACGCGCCCACCCTGCGCGGACGGGGGCGTGGAGCGCGGAGATGCAGAAGTCGATCTCCACCTGCCGACCGGCCACCGAGGAGAGGGGAATGCGCAGCCGCTCGCCGGGGGGATCGACGGTCACCGACGCCTCGTAGAGCGTCTCGGCGCGGGTGCCGTCGCGCAGGTCGACTCGGAAGCGCGCGGCCGGCGCGTTGCCGCCGCCCCAGAACGGCGGCGGCAGGGTGATCGGAGTCGTGGCGATCCAGTCTCCGGGAGCGACCGCGTGGGGAACGGTCACGCAGACCGGCTCGCCGCCGGACTCGAGATCCGCAGCCAGGATCCGGTACACCATCCAGCTGTCACGCTGCGCGCGACGGCTCTTCGAGAAGCGGTCGAAGTCGCGCCAGATGTCCACGGCAACCGTCTCGGGCGGCCCAGTGTCGGCCCGCTTCAGCACGAAGGCCTTCTCGCTCACGATCTCGTCGATCTGGAATCGGGACGCGAGAGTCTCGGACGTCAAAGGCGCGTACTCGGTGATCGGGACGGGGATGGTGGGGAACGGCTTGGGGTCGTAGATCACCCGGTCCACGTCCGAGAGGCTCTCGGCGATCAGGGCGTCGTTCTCGGGGGGTCCGATCACGCCCGGCATCAGCAGATCGAAGCGGCCCGGGATGCGGCGGCCGGACAGGAAGTAGTGGATCGGCTGCGCGCGCAGGATCAGGATGCGCTCGTCCGGCGGCCGCGTGTCCAGGTAGCGGAGCAGGCGGTTGCTGTTGCGCGCCGTCGTAGGCGAAGCCAGGAGGTCGCCGCGAGGCGACTCGACCGGCACGCGGTAGACGGCGAAGATGGCGGCCCCGATGGCCAGCCCAGCCGCAAGCCAGATTCCGCCGACCCAGAGAGACAGCGCCGACCGCCAGCGAACGCTCCGCGCCCACTGGCCGACGACCGCGACGCACAGGAGCACCAGCGCTGGCTGCACGGTCATCAGGTGCACCCAGTCTGTGCGGCCGCGGGCCAGGACGCTGCCGTAGCAGGCCGCTCCCGCGAGGATCAGCAGGAGCTGCTGGCTCCACGCCGCCCGGGGCAGGGAGGAGCCGTCGCCGCGCCAGAGCGAGACCACGCCGCCCGCGACGAGGAAGAGCGGCAGGAAGTACGTGGCCTTGACGAAGATCTCGAGCAACAAGACGACCGCGCGCGACGACATGTCGAGGCCGCCCTGCCAGGAGAGCAGCAGGAGCGGCGCGGGAAAGTACGTGAACGCGATCTCGCCGATGGATTCCGGCTGGGACCACCAGGCGGTCAGTCCGGGGAACGGAATCTGGTAGGGCTGCCCCATGTGCATCAGGCCGACGACGGTCCACTCGACGAGATCACCGAGCGTTCCGCCGGCACCGTAGGCGCCGATCACGACGAGGATCGGCCCGAGGGTCCCGGCCGCGAGCACGGCCGCGCGCCCGGTGAGGGCCGGGATCGCCCGGTCTCCGTCGCGGAGCCAGTCCGCGAAGACGGTGATGGCCGTGGCGAAGCCGAGCAGGGCGCCCAGGTTCTGCTTGGTGACGAACGCGACCCCGATCCCGATCCCGCCCAGGGCAAGCCAGCCGAGACGGTGCTCGGGGAGGAAGCGCATGACCGCGGCCGCGGCGGCCAGGCAGAAGAGGAGGCCGATCGGCGCGTAGTTGTAGAGGGTCCAGTACGGGAAGCCGAGGGTCTTGACCGCCAGGACCAGGGCCGCGCCGCCCAGCGCCCAGCGCCAGCCGAGGAGATCGCGCAGCATGACGTAGACGAGCACCACGCTGCCGCACAGGACCAGTGCCTGCACGATGCGCCCGACCAGGACGCTCGGCCCGAACAGGTGGAAGAGCGCCGCGAGGAGCTCGTACGAGACGGGGCCGAGCTGGGTCACTCGATCCCGGTAGAGCGCCTCGCCCTGGTAGAGCGCGTCGGCGATGGCCAGCATCGAGCCTTCGTCCAGCGGCGAGATGCCGCGGCGCAGGAACGGGATCTGGACCAGGAAGCAGAAAGCGGCGAGCGCCCACGTCGCTCGCTGATCGATCCCTTCTCGCATTCGCCCTCGAAGCCTCGAAGCGGCGTCAGTCTACCCGATCCGCGATGTCCCTCCGCTTGACGATCTGCGCCGCGGTCACGCTCCAGGCCTAGAGCGAAGGCCGGGTTCGTGCACGTCGTGCCGGGCTCCACCGACGCCGATCGCGCCGTAGTCGGTGCCTCCCTCGACGCGCTTGCCGTGGAGATCGTGCCGGCCTTCCGCTAGACGCTCCGTGGGCCTCCCGGCGGGGTCAGTCTTCCACGACGTGCCAGGTGTCGTCCGGATCGTACTCCGACACCTCGGCGAAGGCGCCGATGTCCTTCTCGTGGATCTTGCTGCCGTGATTGACGACGAACGTCATCACGCCCGTCACGCCATACTCTGCGGGATACGCGGCCAGCGCGAACCCGGCGATCATGTGACCGTTGATCACGTAGTCGTACCGGCCACCCGGCGGGTTCGGTCCCTGCTTCGTGAGAATCCTGAGGTAGTACCCGAAGAACGGATCTCCGGGCTCCGTCGTCTCGAGATAGCTCTCGGCTCCCTCGACGAGGGGCCCGAACGGGCTTTCGGCATCCTCGCCTTCGCTCGGCCAGTAGAGCCCGTCGCGCTGGCCCTCCGAGCTGACCAGCCGCTGCGCGTACTCGAGTACTTCGTCGCCGTTCCTGTCCACGCGGGCATAGTCGATCTGCGCATCGACGTAGGCGCCCAGAAGCGCGATCGCCGCCAGCTCGTTCCTGCCCACGCGGCGGTCGATCATCTCGGTCAGCCCTGCGTCCATGTCGAAGCGCCAGGACGTGCCCTCGCGAACGATCGGCAATGGCAGGGGCCAGCCGTCTGGACCGAGGAGCATCAGGACCTTATCGTCGCCATCTTTCGAGAGCTCGAGCTGCTCGCGAGAAGCAGCGACGATCCTCAGTCGCTCTTCGTGCTCGTAGTCCCAGTCCGCGGTCACCAGCTCGTCGCGATACTGATGGCCGACGATGTCGAGGAGGGCATCCGGGGCTTTCTGCTCGAGGGCTTCGAGAAGAGCGGCTGCTGCGGCTTCGGGAGTGTCGAATCTCTCGGCGCCGGGCTCCGCCGGGGCGTGGGCACAACCCAGGAGCAGCGCGAGTGATGCCGCCACAATCGCCGCGTGGAGCGAGCGAATCGGATGCACGCGAGGAGACGTCATCATCGC
>JAPUKG010000484.1 GCA_027295775.1 Pseudomonadota bacterium | reverse complement strand
CCTGCCGGAGTTCCAGCTCGCCGACTGGGGGGTCGTCGGCTACCTGGGCTCGGTGCAGATCGGGCTCGCGTACTTCCTGCTCACCCGCGCCGTCCGCCGCGTGCCGGCCTTCGAGGTGGCGCTCCTGCTCCTGCTGGAGCCCGTGCTGAGCTCGCTCTGGGCGTGGCTCTTCCTCGCCGAAGCGCCGGGGCCCGCTGCACTCGCCGGTTCCCTCCTCATCCTTGCAGCCACCGCGGGCCGGACGCTGCGCGAGACACGCGGGGTCGACGACGCCTAGCTAGGGCCGGAAGCGAACCGGCATGGTCTCCCAGCCCTGCACGAACTCGGTGCGGATGCGCTGGAGCTCCGCCTCCGTCACCTCGTACTCCGGTGCCTGGGAGAGCAGCTTCTCCACGCACAGCCGGCCTTCGAGCTTGGCGAAGTGCTGGCCGATGCAGGCGTGGGTGCCGTGGCCGAAGGACAGGATCCGCTCGGCCCGCCGGTGGATGTCGAAGGCGTCCGGGTTCTCGAACTCGCGCCGATCCCGATTGGCCGACGGGTAGAGGAACATCACCGGCCGGCCCTCGCGCATGGTCTCGCCGTGCAGCGTGACGTCGTGCTTCAGCACCCGCATCAGAAACTGCGTCGGCATGTCGTAGCGCAGCACCTCCTGGAAGGCGTGCGGGATCAGGCTCGGGTCCGCGGCGCACTCGGCCCGCTGATCGGGGTGCTGCCACAACCGGTGGACGGCACTCGAGAAGACCTTGGGAAAGGTCTCGGCGCCGCCGATCAGGAACATCGACAGGTGGGAGCCCGCCTCCTCGTCGCTGAACTTCCGGTCGTCGATCTCCACGTCGAGGGCCACGTCGATGACGCTGCCGTCGGAGACGCCCGCGGCGCGCCGCTTCTGGATCAGCTCCGCGAAGTACGCGGTCATCTCCATCATGGCGGCGAGCCCGTCCTGGGTCATGCCGTCCACGCCCTCCTCTCGGGCGAAGAAGCGCCAGACCATCTTGTTGAGAGTGTCGCTGTCCTCGATCGGGAAGCCGTTGGCCAGACAGGCAACCTTCACGGACACCTTCGTCGCGAACTCGTTGAACAGGTCGGCCCCGTCTCGGTCGGCGATTCCCGCCCAGGCCTCGTCGACGAACTTCTGAATCTCGCCCTCGAGTCGCCGCACCACGCCCGGGGTGAAGAACTTCGAGATGCGCGAGCGCAGCGTGGTGTGGTCCGGCGGATCCATCATGTTGATCATCGGCGTCACGGGCTGCACCCGGGTCAGCAGGTGCGCGGCCGTCGTTCCCTGGGCCGCCGAGTAGTTCTCCTCGTCCATCGAGGCCTGCCAGATGTCCTCGAAGAGCGAGAGTGCCCAGGCGTCCCACTTCTCCAGGTGGTAGCAGGGCGCCTCCTCGCGCAGGCGGGCGTAGATCGCGTGGGGGTCCTCGATGACCTCCTCGGAGAACGGGTCGTAATCGATCATCGGTCTTCGACTCCTGTCAGGCGTTTCCGTCCCGGCGGCTCTCGAGCGTGGCCATGATCTTGTTGGCCAGGTTCTCGGCGGCGGGAAACAGCAGGGGCTTGATCATGGCATTGATCATGGGGGCCATGGGGCCGGCCGGGTCGAGGCGGAGCTGGAAGGTCATCTTCGAGACGCCCTCGCCGGGTCCGCTGTCGGCAGAGGCGCTCCGCTCCACGCGGCCGTGGACCAGGTGGTAGAAGAAGCGGGAGATCGCCTCGAGGATCCGCGCCACGGATCCCTTCTTCCCCGCGTCCGGGGTGGCGGCTGGAGCCGCGTTCTCGTCCTGGAAGCGCGTCATCGTGAAGGTGCCTTCGCCCTCCAACGCCTCGTTCACCCCCTTCAGGGTGAAGCGCACGCGCTCGGGCCCGTTCCACTCCGTGATGTGCACCTGGAACTCGAGGGTTCGGGTCAGCACGCCCACGTCGCCCTTCAGCACCCAGACCGAGTCGGTCTCGTTCTGCTTCTCGTGGCTCTGGTAGCCGGTCACGAATGTGGCCCAGTTATCCATCTCCTTCACGAAGTCCCAGATGGTCTCGACGGGCAGCTTCGCCGTGGTGGAGTACTCGGCCTCGGCCATCGCTTCAGGACCTTCCGGCGGACCCGGCCGCATGACGCCCGGCGATGTAGGCCCAGGTGATGGCGCGCATGTTCGACGTGCCGCTCTGGTAGCCGCCGCCCAGGTCGCGGAGCGCCGCGGAGTTGCCGACGGCGTAGAGCCCGGGGATCGCGTGCCCGCGCACGTGCACGACCTGGGCGTTCTCGTTGGTGCGCAGGCCGTGGGAGTTGATGCCGACGCCCACCGGCACGAGCTTCACGCCGTAGTAGGGCGGCTTCTCGAGGGGGCCGACGCACGGGTTCGGGTAGCCCGGATCGCCGGTCAGCCGCACCGCCCAGGGGCGCGAGCCCTTGCCGAACTCGGGGTCGCCGCCCTTGCGCGCGGCCTCGTTGAAGCGCTTCAGCGTCTGCTCGAGTCCGTCCGCATCGATGCCCAGCTTCTCCGCCAGCTCGCGCGGGGTGTCGGCCCGGACGGCGAGCTCCGCGGGGATCTCCTGCCCTGGCATGAAGGAGCCCAGCGGGTAGCGCTCTCGGTAGCTCTGGTCGAAGATCAATGTCGGTGGCAGATTCGGCATGGTCTGCTTCTGCCCGTCCCATTCGCGGAGACGGGGCTGGTAGTCCTTGTAGAAGGACTCGTCGCAGAAGCGCTTGCCGGCCTTGTTGACCCAGATGGCGTGGGGGCAGCCGCACTCCCACGATGTGCGGTAGAGGGGCTTGCCCTCGTGCTCCTCGCCGGGGATGTGATAGCCGTAGAACATCGCCAGGTTGGTTGGGGGGACTGCGGCGATGGCCGCGCCCACGTCACCGCCCAACACGATGTTGTCACCGTCCAGGTAGGGCGGGCAGGCGGAGTTCCAGTCCGGTACGCCCTCGTACTCGCGCGCCATCTGCTTGTTGAGGTCGTAGCCGCCGATGGCGATGACCACGCCCTTGCGTGCGCGAACCCGGAAGTCCGCGCCCGCCCGCTCGGCGCGCACGCCGACGACCGCGCCGTCCTCGACGATGAGCTCGCGCGCCGGGCAATCGACGTAGGCGGGAATGCCCCGATCCACGAGCGCCGCCTTCAGGAAGTAGCCCATCATGCCCTGGCCCCAGGCCCGCAGGTCCTTGGTGATGCGCTCGCCCAGCAGCTCGTAGTTCCACTCGGTGACCTTGGCCAGCCCACCCCAGGCGTAGAGCTCGTCGTGGCGCACGCCCATCGGGAAGTGCGGCGTGAGGAAGGTCTTGTGCTGCCACTCGCCCAGGCTCGCGCCCTCGAAGAGCTCGATGCACAGGTAGCGGCCGCCGGGTCGAGAGCCGGGTGCGTCGGGGTAGTAGTAGTCGGGCAGATCCTCGACCGCCTTCCAGCGGACGCCCGCTTCCTTCTCGAAGTACTCGACCGCCATCTTCATGGTGGCGAGCAGCTTGTCCCGCAGCTCGGGATCCGAGAAGCCCGCCGCCAGGAAGTCGAAGTAGGCGCGCCCGTCCTCGTCCGAGTCCTCGATGCCGAGCGCCTGCATCTTGTGGTTGTTGGGGACGAAGACCTCGCCGCCGCCGTACGCGCACACGCCGCCCAGCTTGGGCGCCTTGTCGAGGATCACCGCTTGGCAGCCCTGGTCGTGGGCCGCGATGGCCGAGCCCACCCCGCCCAGACCCGACCCGAGGCAGACGAGGTCCACTTCGAGATCCCAATCGAGAGCCATTTCGCGCTCCTCCCGCCGACTCCCAAGGCACCCAGGATGGCGCTGGATGAATTTAAACGATACGTATAGTATCGTAATAGCAGGAGCCGGCCGATAAAAATCGGGAGCGGATAAGTCGCTGATCTGAAATGAGAAACCCGTGAGCTCGAACGCCCTCAACGGCACCAGCGCCGGACGCCCGCGCAGCGAGGAGGCCCATCAGGCGATCCTCGACGCCACCCTCGAGCTGCTGGCCGAGGTCGGCTTCTCGGCCTTCACCGTGGAGGGCGTGGCCCAGCGCGCGGGCGTGGGCAAGGCGACCATCTATCGCCGCTGGCCCTCGAAGCTCCCGCTCGTGGTCGAGGCGTTCGGCCGCCTGCCCGCACTCAAGGAAGCCGACACCGGCAACCTGGTCGAAGACCTGAAGACGATGCTGCGCAGCTACCTCCAGCTGTTCAACACCACGACCATGGCCGCTGTGCTGCCGAGCCTGGCCGGCGAGCGAGCGCACAACCCGGAGCTGTCGGAGCTGCTCGACCCGGTGCTGCGCGGACGGAGGCAGCCCCTCCTGCGCGCGCTCGAGCGGGGCGTCC
>JAPUKG010000483.1 GCA_027295775.1 Pseudomonadota bacterium | reverse complement strand
GTGGCGGCCATCGTCTCCGAGCACGGCGGGTCCACATCCCACGGCGCCATCTTCGCGCGCACCCTCGAGATCCCCGCCGTCACCGGCGTGGAGGGACTCGGAGAGAAGGCGCGGGCCGGCGAGCAGGCCATCGTCGACGGCAGCACCGGCCGCATCTACTTCTCGCCGGATGAGCACCTGCTGGCCGAGTACCAGCGGGCTCAACAGCAGTACGCCGTGGCAGCCGAGCATCTGGACGCCCTTCGCGAGCGCCCCGCCGAGACCCGGGACGGCCTGCGCGTCGTCCTCTCCGCCAACGTGGGACTGGTGAACGACCTGCGCCTGACCGACAAGCACGGCGCCGAGGGGGTTGGGCTGTTCCGGACCGAGCTGCTGGCGCTCGCCCACCGCGGCTTCCCCAGCGAGGAGGAGCAGGAGCAGCTCTACGAGCGGGTCTGCAAGTGGATGCACCCGCGGCCCGTGACCATTCGCACCCTGGACCTGGGCGGCGACAAGGGCATCCCGAACATCGGCCTCGGCGAGGAGGAGAACCCCCAGCTCGGCTGCCGCTCGATCCGACTCACCCTGGAGAATCGGCGGGTGTTTCGGGACCAGCTGCGGGCGATCCTCCGGGCCAGCGCCGACGGCAACGCCCGCCTGCTGCTGCCGATGATCTCCTGCATCGAGGAGCTCCACCAGGCTCGAGAGCTGATCGAGTCCTGCAAGGCGGAGCTTGCCCGGGAGGGGATCCCGTTCGACCGGGACCTGCCGGTCGGGGTGATGATCGAGGTGCCCTCGGCGGCCCTGATCGCGGACACGCTCGCGCAGGAGTGCGATTTCTTCAGCATCGGCACAAACGATCTCACCCAGTACACACTGGCCGTGGACCGGGGCAACGAGCGGGTCGCCCACCTGTACGACCCGCTCCACCCCGCGGTGCTGACCCTGATCGACCGGGCCGCCCGGGCGGGCCGGCGCGCCGGTATCCCGGTCACGGTGTGCGGCGAGATGGCCACCAACCCGCTCGCGGTGCCCATCCTGCTGGGTCTCGAGATCAGTGAGCTCTCGGGCACCCCGAGCGCGATCCCGGTGGTGAAGGAGATCATCCGGGCGCTCGACTCGGGCGACGTGGCCGAGGATGCGCGCTGCGCCCTGGCCGCGGCCACCGCCGCGGAGGTGCACTCCATCGCGGCGGCGCGGCTCTCCGAGGCGGGCCTCCTGCAGCATCCGGACATCGGCAGCTGGCTGAGCGCGCTGGTCGAGGACCACCTCTAGGCACGTGGCTGTTCGTTGCGAGAGACCCCCAATAGATCGTCGGCGCGGTCGGTCTCGCGGTTCATTCCGTCTCCGAGCTCCTGGATCAGCTCGGCCTCCCGATCGAGTCCGGTGTCGGCGGGGACCGCGAGGAGCGGACCGAAGCGGCACACCACCTTTGCAAAGGGCAGGGGCAGGAGCGTCCCGTCCCAGCTCCGGAAGCGGATGCACGGGCGCGCCGCGATCGCGAGCGGCGTCACGGGAACGCCGGACAGGCGCGCCAGGTTGACGGCTCCGGGCTTGGCGCGCCGAGCGGGTCCGCGGGGTCCGTCGATCATGATGCCCACGGTGACGCCCCGCTGCAGCTGTCGGACCAGCGGCCGGATGACGGCGGTGCCACCGCGGGAGCTCGAGCCCCGGGCGGGCGGCGCGTAGCCCAGGGCCTCGATCAGCTCGGTCGCCCGGTCGCCGTCCCGGCTGCGGCTCACGGGCAGGGCGATGCCGTGGTCGCGAAAGAGCTGGGCCGCGATCAACACGTCTCGGTGCCAGATGGCGGCCAGCACCGGCTGGGTCTCGGGCGAACGCAGGGGATGGGTGCCCTCGAAGTGCACGCGCCAGGTGGCGCCAAGTGCGCGCAAGAGGACGGCGGCGAGCTTTCCCAGCGCTCCACTCATCCCGCCACCCCGATCAGGATCACACCCGCCACCGTCCCCGCGGCTCCGGCGATGCGCAGCGGACCGGGCCTCTCGCCCAGCCACAGGGCGCTCATGCCCAGGGTGAAGAGCACACTCACCTGGCGCGCCGCCACCACGTAGCTGGCCGGCGCGGTGCGCAACGCCTCGAGGATCAGCCCGTAGCCCGCCAGCGTAAAGCCCGTCGCCGCCAGCACGCCCAGGGTGTTGCCGCGCAGGGTGGTGCGCAGCCCGGAGATCCCGGTTCGACGCAGGGCCAGTGGCACGAAGACCAGACTGCAGCCCAGCTCGATCAGGAAGTAGTAGACGACCGCCCGCGGGAGGGCGTGGCTCCAGTCGAGCGCGTCGAGGTCGGCCATCGCGCTCTTGTCGAACAGGCTGTAGGCCACCGTCGTCGCCAGGGTGAGGTAGGCGTACACGGTCCCCCGGTCCAGCAGGGCGCGCCAGCGCAGGCCCTCGGCCGCGTGCACCAGCCAGATTCCGACCACCACGATCGCGATGCCGAGACCGCCCAGCGGAGAGAGCGACTCGCCGAGCAGCGGGACCGCGATCAGCGGCAGGAAGGCCGGGGTGGAGCGGGCGATGGGATAGACCAGGGACAGATCCGCCAGCTCGTAGGCCCGACTCATCCAGTACAAGTAGAGGCCGTGGGCGATGCCCGTGCCCAGGAGCAGGAGCCACAGGCGCGCCGGCATCCCCGACAGGTCGATCCACGCGCAGAGGACCACGGCGATCGCCGCCTGGGGCAGGACCTGCAACACGTTGAAGGCGAGGGGATCGCGGCTGCCCTTGATGGCGACGCTCCACGCCGCGTGCAGCAGCGCCGAGAGCAACACGATGCCGAGCTCGAAGGGGGTCACGATCGAGCGCGCCGGCGCCCCCAGCCGAATCCCGCCAGGCCAGCCGCCACCGGACCTCAGCCCACCACGTTGACGAGGCGGCCGGGAATGACGATCACCTTGCGCGGCTCCCGGCCGTTCAAGTGCTTGCGCACCTTCTCGGACGCCAGTACCCGCTCCACGACGAGCGCCTCCTCCGCATCGGCGGGTACCGTGATCTCGTCTCGTTTCTTTCCGTTGACCTGCACGACGAGCACGACCTCGTCTTCGACCAGGAGCGCCGCGTCGGCCTCGGGCCAGGGCTCGTAAGCCAACGTCTTCTCGAAGCCGAGTCGCTCCCAGAGCTCCTCGGCCAGGTGCGGCGCCATGGGCGAGAGCAACAACACGAACTGCTCGGCGGCTCGGCGCGGGAGCGGCGCGCCCTTCGCAATCTCACGCGCGAAGACCATGAGCTTCGAGATGGCGGTGTTGAAGCGCGTCGCCTCGATATCCTCGGTGACGCCGGCGATGGTGCGCGCGCTGAGCCGGGCCTGCTCGTTGGTGCCATCCCCGGGCGCCAGCTCGCGCAGCGGCTCACCGTCGGCGTCCTCGTCGACCAGGAGCCGGTAGGCCCGAGCCAGGAATCGGCGGATGCCGTGGATCTGCTCCACCGACCACGGGGCCGCTTTCTCGAGCGGTCCGATGAACATCTCGTACAGGCGCATGGAGTCCGCGCCGAACTGCTCGACGACGTCGTCCGGACTGCTCACGTTGCCCCGGCTCTTGGACATCTTCTCCACGACCTCCTCGAGGGCGAGGCCGGGGTGGTCGGAATGAGCAGGCGCGCCACCGCCCCGGTGCACCACGCGGTCGGGCGGCACCCAGCGCTCCTTCAGCTCGGCGCCGGAGCCCACGGCGAAGGCGGCCTCGCCCCTCCGCTCCACGTCCTGGGCCGAGTAGACCTTGACCTCGGTTTCGGGGTCGGGGTCGTCGGACAGGTTGTCGTCGTAGTAGCGGTAGCTGTAGCCGAGGATCATTCCCTGGTTGATCAACCTATCGAAGGGCTCTCGGGTGTGGACGAGGCCCAGGTCGAACAAGACCTTGTGCCAGAAGCGCGCGTACAGCAGGTGCAGGACCGCGTGCTCGGCGCCGCCCACGTACAGATCGACGGGCATCCAGTAGCGCTCGGCCTCCTCCGACCAGGGGCGCTCGTCGTTGCTCGGGTCCAAGAAGCGCAGGTAGTACCAGCAGCTCCCCGCCCACTGGGGCATGGTGTTGGCGTCGCGTCGCGCGGGCGCGCCGGTCTCGGGGTCGGTGGTCTCGATCCAGTCGGAGACGCGCGCCAGGGGCGGCTCGAAGTCGCCGCTCGGCTTGAAGTCCTCCAGCTCCGGCAGCGTCAACGGGAGATCCGACTCCGGCAGCAGCCGGGTCTCGCCATCGACCAGGTGAATCAGCGGGAAGGGCTCGCCCCAGTAGCGCTGCCGGCTGAAGAGCCAGTCGCGCAGCTTGTAGGTGACGGCGCGTTCTCCCACGCCGTGCTCCTCGAGCCAGTCTGCCATGCGCGCCTTGGCCTGCTCGGTGGGGAGCCCGTTCAGGAAGTCCGAGTTCACCCCGACCCCGTCCCCGGTGTACGCCGCGTCGGAGATGTCACCGCCGCTGACGACCTCGACGATCGGGAGGTCGAAGGTGCGGGCGAAGTCGTAGTCGCGCCGGTCGTGACCGGGAACCCCCATGATGGCGCCGGTGCCATAGGTGGCGAGGACGTAGTCGGCGATCCAGATCGGGATGCGCTCGCCCGTCACCGGGTGCTCGGCGGTGGCGCCGGTGAAGATGCCGGTCTTGCCGTGGATCTCCGCGATGCGCGCCCGCTCGCTCTTGCGACGCGTCTCGGCCACGTAGGCATCGACCGCCTCCCGCTCTTCGGCCGTGACGAGCTCCTCTACCAGCGGGTGCTCTGGCGCCAGCACCATGTACGTCGCCCCGAACAGGGTGTCCGCGCGGGTGGTGAAGACCTCGATCTCGCGGCCCGGGTGGTCGGGCAGGGCGAACCGGATCCGGGCGCCCTCGGAGCGGCCGATCCAGTCGCGCTGCATCTTCACGATCGATTCGGGCCAGTCGAGATCGTCGAGGTCCTCCAGGAGCCGGTCCGCGTAGTCCGTAATGCGCAGCATCCATTGGCGCATGGGGCGCCGCTCCACCGGATGTCCGCCCCGCTCGCTGCGGCCGTCGATCACCTCCTCGTTGGCCAGCACCGTTCCCAGCGCCGGGCACCACCAGACCGGGACCTCGGCCAGGTAGGCCAGCCCGCGCTCGTAGAGCTTCATGAAGATCCACTGGGTCCAGCGGAAGTACGCGGGGTCGGTGGTGTCGATCTCGCGGGACCAGTCGTAGCTGAACCCGAGGGAGCGGATCTGGCGGCGGAAGGTCTCGATGTTGCGCTGGGTGGTGACCCGGGGATGAGTGCCGGTGCGGACGGCGTGCTCCTCGGCGGGGAGCCCGAACGCATCCCAGCCCATGGGGTGCAGCACGTTGAAGCCGCGCATCCGCTTGTAGCGCGCCAGGATGTCGGTGGCGGTGAAGCCCTCGGGATGGCCCACGTGGAGCCCTTCGCCGGACGGGTACGGAAACATGTCCAGCACGTAGTACTTGGGGCGCCCCGGGTCGATCTCCGCCCGGAAGGTCTCGTTCTCCAGCCAGTAGGCCTGCCACCTGGGCTCGATTCGCTTCGGATCGTACGCCATCGGTCCGGAAACCTAGCAACCTTGCGGCGCAGGCCAGTACCAGATTCCTCGGCCGACGCGCAGTGAGGCGAAGCCGAGCGAAGGCGGGCCCCTGCCGGGTAGGCTCCGGGCATGGCCCGGATCGATCCCCCGAGTGAGCCCCAGAGCGAACCTCCGAGCGAACCGGTAGGCAGCGAGTCCCAGGCGAGGCCGGCCCAGGTCTTCGTCGTATCCGACGGCACCGGCGACACCTGCGCCAACGCGGTCCGGGCCGCCATGCTGCAGTTCCAGAGCCCGTGGCGCCTGCGCATTTTCGGGGGCATCCGCGCCGGGTCCGAGGCGCGCCGCGTGATCCGGCGGGCGCTCGAAGAAGGGGCCCTGGTGGTCTTCAGCCTGGTCGAGAAGCCGGTGGCGTCGGCGCTGCGGAGCGAGGCCCGGGAGCGCGGGGTGGGCACGGTGGACCTGCTCGGTCCGCTGATCTCCATGGTGGCCCAGCGGCTCCACGCCGAGCCGCGGCACCAGCCGGGCCTCCTGCACGGCTTCTCGGACGACTACTTCCGGCGGGTCGAGGCGGTGGAGTTCGCCGTGCAGCACGACGATGGGGCCAACACCCACACCCTGTTCCAGGCGGATCTGGTGCTCACCGGCCTCTCCCGGACCTCCAAGACGCCGCTGTCCATGTACCTGGCCCAACGGGGCTACAAGACCGGGAACGTGCCGCTCGTGCCGGGGGTCGATCCCCCGCGAGCGCTGCTCGAGCTGGACCGGCGCAAGGTGTTCGCCCTCGACATCGACCGCGCCACCCTGCTCTCGGTCCGCCAGGCGCGGGTGCGCGCACTGGGCTCGTCGCCGTACTCCCGCTACGCCGACGACGAGGCCCTGGACCTCGAGATCGATCGGGCCCGGCGCCTGTACCGCCAGCGGGGCTGGCGCATCCTCGATGTCAGCGGCCGCGCCGTCGAGGAGAACGCCTCGCGGATCATCGAGCTCTACCAGCAGAGCTCGCCGGGCTAGTCGATCAGGCCCTTGCGCCGCTCGGCCTCCCGCGCCATGCGGAGGGCCTCGAGCTGCTCGTCGCTCAGCAGCGCGGTCGCCACCTTCGGCCGCATGATCGAGTAGAAGGCCGGGACCACGGTGAGGGCGCCGAACATGTTGATCACCATCAGGATCGACAGCAGTCGGGCCATCTCGGCCTGGAAGCGCAGGTCCGAGAACGACCAGAGCCCGATGCCGCCCACGATGGTGGTCGCCGTGAAGGCCACGGCCATGCCCGTGGTGCGGACCGCACGGCGCACGGCGTCGTCGATGTCCCCCGTATCCACCACCTCGTGTCGTATCCGATCGACGATGTAGATGGCGTAGTCGACCCCGATGCCGACGCCCACCGATTGCACCGGCAGGGTGTTGATGTTGAGGCCCAGCCCGGCCACCGCCATGTACGCCAGGGATAGCATCGTCGCCGTCATGATCTGGAGCAGCACGATGAAGCCACTGGGAACCGACTTGAAGGTCACCGCGTGCAGGACGAAGATCACGAGGAAGATCAGCACGATGTTGGCGACGTGGCTGCGTTCCACCTCGTCATTGATGGCGGCCAGGATTCCCATCAGGCCCCCCGCCATGACGAACTGGACGCCCCGGGTCCAGGAGTTGGTGGGCTGGTAGCTGGGGATGCCCTCGATGGCCTTCAGGTCCTCGACGATCAGGTCCGCGGTGTTGACCGCGATGGCGCGGATGCCGAGCTCCTTGTCTTCCCACCAGGCATCGACGCTCTCGTCGTCCCAGGCGCCCAGGGTCTCCGGCCAGGTGAAGACCTCGTCTTCTTCCGTCGAGTCTCGCCGATCCTCGTAGTCGTAGATCGCGTTCTCGCGGAACTCGTCGATCCACTCGGGCAACTCGAGGCTGCCGTTCCGGTGGTGGACCTCTCGGTCCGAGTACGTCCCGTCCTCGCCGCGGATGCGCACCTGGAGGGTGTGGTTCCGCGGCGGCAGCAGCGGGTCGAGCATGTAGTACCACTTGTCGACCAGGGAGTCGTAGCTGAAGAAGGGCGCATCCAGCTCGGCGCGGTCCTTGTCCAGCCGGATGATCACCTCGCCGATCGGATTTCTCTTGATGAACTCCCTCGACGCGTGGACGGCCCGGACGATCGTTTCGCCCTTGTGGTCGGGATAGTAGAACGAGATGTTGGCGTCTCTGCCGTCGTCGGTCATGAACGGCCGCAGGAAACCCGGTGGCCCGTTGGTGCGCAGCTGGAAGAGCTGCTGCCGCACGGTCGCCTGCTCCTTGGGAACGAACAGCCACTTGGGATCACCGTAGTGGTTCATGCGCCAGGCCATACGCAGGATCGGCACCACCGAGACCGGCGTCCCCAGGTTGGTGTAGGTCTCCATCCAGCGCTCGAATTCCTCCATGCGCAGGATGGGCAAGGCGTCGCCGCTGGCGTCCTTCTTGTCGCCGTCGGCGTAGATCACCAGCGAGTCGATGCCCCCGAAGCGTTTCGCGATCTCCGCGGTGGCCACGTTCCAGTCGTGGTCCGGGAAGAGCAGCGGCGTCCCCGGCCGTGACTCGCCGATCTGCGAGTAGAAGAGGGTGATGTAGGTCGAGCCCACGAAGAGCACGATCGTGCCCCCGGCGATCACGTACTTCCAGCGGGGGTGCGTGGTGGCGTTGCCGAGCGCCCGGGTGAATCGGACCATGAAGTTGGGCAGGAAGTGCTCGTGCTCCTTGGGCGCCGGCAGGTAGCAGATCAGGACCGGGTGCAGGATCTCCACCGTCACGATGATGGAGGCCACCCAGAAGGCGCCGAAGATGCCGAGGTCGCGCAGCTGCGGAATCGAGGTCACCAGGATGACGAGCAGCCCGGCTACGTCGGTGATGATGCCCAGAGTGCCCGGCACGATCAGCTCGCCCATGGCCACCGTGGCGACCTCGACCTTCGCCAGCTGGGGGTCCCCGATCTGGGGGAGCATGGTCTCGTAGTCCTCGAAGAAGCGCTCCGCCATCTGGACGGTGTGGGAGATGGCGCGGGCGGTGATGATGGTGGGGATGACGAGGATCAGCGGGTCGAAGGTGATGCCCACCCAGCCGGTGAAGCCGAGCCCCCAGATCACGGTGGAGAGCGCCGCGATCATCGGAATCACCACGCCGTGCCAGCGGCGGAAGTACACCCACAGCAGCGCGAAGATCGTGACAATCGTCAGCCCCACGTACAGGCCGATCTGGAAGGCGATCTCCAGAATCCAGCCGACGAGGATCGGACCGCCGGAGACGAAGATGTCGTGGTTCGCGTCCTCTTCCGGCTCCCAGCCCACCACCCACTCGTCGCCCTCGGCGCAGAGCTCCTCCGCGATCTCCTCATCCTCGCAGGACCAGCCCTCCTTGATCTTCATGACGTGGTTGAAGACGGCCCGGAAGGTCTCACTGCTGTTCAGCCGGTCGGTCACGAACCCAGCCGTGATGAGCGCGCCCTGCTGGTCGCGCGACACCAGGCGCCCGTAGATGAAGGGCGGGTTCTGGCGCACCAACGCGCCGAAGGCCTCGGCCTCCTCCTGGGTCGTGGGCTCCTCTTTCATCAGCAGGCTGCTGGTGATGTCGCCCGTGGACTCGATCTGGATCACCCGGGTGCCGCTGTGGGTGACCGAGTTGATCTGGTAGTGGTTGACCGGATACGGCGGGTAGCGCTGGTCGAGGGTCTTCTGGATTTCCTTGCGCTCGAGATCCTGCTCCTCCAGCTCGTAGCGGAGCTCCTCGCGCTCGTCGGTGTGGCTGTTGTAGCCCCTCCCGTCCAGGCGCTTGGTGATCCGGTTGATCTTGGCGATCGTCTCGGGGCTGAAGATGTTGCTGTAGGCGCCGTCTTCCTTGACCACCAGCGCGATCGCCACCAGTGAGGAGGTGCCGAACCGGCCCGCGAACTTGTCCTGGGCGTGGATGAAGGGGTGGTCCGGCCACTGGGCGCGGGCCTCGGTATCGACCCGTACGGCCGGGCCCGGCAGCGGGATGCCGGCGGCGGTCAGGGCGGCGTTCAGGATCGGGTAGAAGAAAAAGAGGTTGGACGCGATGAGGAAGACCGCGACCCAGGCGCGCTGCTTCACGATGAAACGGGCGATCTTCTGGACCCTGGACTCGCTCCTAGTGGTGGCCGGTGCTGCTGACATGATTCCCCTCTGCCGGCGGCCGATGCCAAGGACGACCCACTCCGGACGACACCGATGGAACGACGCGGAATTCACACGCCCAAACGTGCAAGAGCGCGCCGCAGCCGGCCGTCACCCCAGATGAACTCCACCGTTGTATGGGGAGCGGACCCCTCGGGTCAAGCCGATTGCGATCCTCGGGGCAGGTTGTCGCGTATCGGGAGGAGGAGACCTTGGCCGAGCGCCCCCGCGTCTTCGTGACCCGCTCCCTGCCGGGCGACGGGCTCTCCCGCCTGGCCGCGGCCACCCGGTGCCGGATCTGGCCCGGATCGGCCCCTCCGACGCCGGAAGCGCTGGCGCGCGAAGCGGGAGACTGCGAGGGACTCCTGTGTCTGCTCACGGACCGCATCGACGAGGCGCTGCTGGCGGTCGCCCCTCGCCTGCGCGTGATCTCGAGCTGCTCGGTGGGGGTAGATCACATCGATCTGGAGGCTGCGACCGCGCGCGGGATTCCGATCGGGTTCACCCCTGGGGTCCTGGTGGAGACGACCGCCGACCTCGCCTTCGCCCTGCTGCTGGCCGCCGCCCGGCGGGTGGTGGAGGGCGACCGCTTCGTCCGCGGCGGTCAGTGGACTCCCGACCGTCGCTGGGAGCCGGACCTGCTGCTGGGCCGCGACCTCCACGGCGCCACCCTGGGTCTGGTCGGCCTCGGCACCATCGGCCGGGCGGTCGCCCGCCGCGCTTCGGGCTTCGGCATGCGCATACTCGGCTGGACCCGCTCGGGCCGGGCAGTCGACGGCGTCGAGTCGGCCGAGCTCGACCGCGTACTGGCCGAGTCGGACTTCGTGAGCGTCCACCTGGCGTACACGCCCGAGACCCGGAACCTGCTGGACGCCCGCGCCCTCGGTCTCATGAAGCCGGGCGCCATCCTGGTGAACACCGCGCGGGGCGGCATCGTCGACGAGTCGGCTCTGGCGGCCGCGCTGCGCAGCGGCGCCCTGGCCGCCGCCGGCCTCGACGTCTTCGAACGCGAGCCCCTCGCTCCCGAGAGCCCCCTCCTCGCGCTCGACAACGTCGTCCTGCTCCCTCACATCGGCAGCGCCAGCATCACCACCCGAGCCCGCATGGCCGACCTCGCCGTCGACAACCTCCTCGCAGGACTCGCTGGTCGCCCTCTCCTGCACTGCGCCAACCACCCGCCCCCGTGAGGAAACCTCTAGAGACCGGAGCAGGCGGCGAGAAACGCGCGGGGGGCGACGACGTGGGCGCCGCAGTGCCGGGCGCGGCCGGCGACCTGGCGGTCTGCCGTCACGACGGCGAGCGACTCGGGCGCTTCCGCGCGGCGCACCCGGTCGACCAGCCAGTCGTCGGCCGGCTGGGCGAAGACCGTGTGAATGGGGCCCGTCTCAAGGGGCTCATCGGGCGGGCACGATCCATCGAAGACCAGCCAGATCTCGGCGCCCTCCCGTTCCAACACCAACGGGAACCGCTCGGCCGCTGCCCGCACACGCTCCCGATTGGGCCGCCGCCACCACTCGCCCCGACGCTGCTCCGCGCCCGGGCCCAGTCCCGCGTGGAGGACGTTGTAGCCGTCGATCAGCCACACCGTCGCCGGAGGAAGCGTCGCCGGGGGCAGGGCCGCCTGCTTGTGCGGGGGCTCCGACATGGGGGAAGCGTACCCGGGCCCGGCCGCGACGGCCCTCTCGACGAGAGCCCAGCCCAGGCCGAACGCGATCGTGGCCACCACCACCGCCGTCGCCTCGAGTGCTCCTCTCACGGGGGCAACCCTGGAGGGAACCTGTGACGGTTCCGGTCACAGGCGAGGCCGAAGGCCGGCCCGGGCTTGCCGGGGCCCTCCCCGTGGCCTACCCAGGCCGCCATGCCGGCCCGATCTGGGAGCAATGGGGTCACCTTGGGCCTCGTGCAGATGCGCTGCGTCGAGGATCCGGCTCAAAACCTGAACGCGGCGGTCCGGCTCGTGGGCGAGGCGGCGGACGCCGGAGCGCGCCTGGTGTGCCTCCCCGAGCTCTTCCGCTCCCGCTACCCGTGCCAGAGTGAGGACACGGCCCAGTTCGACCTGGCCGAGCCCGTCCCCGGGCCGACCACCGAGGCGCTCGGCAAGCTGGCGGCGGCCCGCGAGATCGGAATCGTCACCTCGATCTTCGAGCGCCGTGGCCCGGGCGTGTACCACAACACGGCGGTCACCCTGGATGCGAGCGGCAAGGTGGCCGGCCTCTACCGCAAGATGCACATCCCGGACGATCCCCTCTACTACGAGAAATTCTACTTCACGCCCGGCGACCTGGGCTTTGGCGCGTGCGATGCGGTCGGCGTGCGCGTCGGCACCCTCGTCTGCTGGGACCAGTGGTTTCCCGAGGCCGCGCGCCTGACGGCGCTGGCCGGCGCCCAGGTGCTGCTCTACCCCACCGCCATCGGCTGGCAGCGCGACGAGGGCGCAGAGGTGGACGCGGCCCAGCACGACGCGTGGGAGACCTCCCAGCGCGCCCACGCCATCGCGAACGGCGTCTTCGTGGCGGCGGTGAACCGCGTCGGCCAGGAGGACCGCATCCGCTTCTGGGGCCAGTCGTTCGTGGCCGACCCCTTCGGCCGGGTGCTGAAGCGCGCGTCCGCCCGCGACCAGGAGGTCCTGCTCGTCGAGTGCGACCTGGCCGCCATCGAGAGGGTACGCCGGGACTGGCCGTTTCTGCGCGACCGCCGCATCGACGCCTACGCGGATCTCGCCAAGCGCCTTCGTGACTGAGCCGCTGGGGCGCGGACCCGGCGCGGCGCGGGGCCATCGCAGGCGATGGCCGGCAGAGTGGGAGGAACACCAGGCGACCTGGCTCGCCTGGCCCCACAACCCCGAGACCTGGCCGGGCCGGCTGAGAGCCGTGGAGGCGGCCTTCGCCGCCATGGTCGAGGCGCTCGCGCCGCGCGAGACCGTCTGCATCGCCGTCGACGGAGATCCCATGCAGGAGCGGGCGCGCCGGCGGCTCGAAGAGCGCGGCATCGATCCCGACCGCGGCGTGCGCTTCGTCGACATCCCCACCGACGACGCCTGGATTCGCGACAGCGGACCGGTGTTCGTCGCCGATGGAGACGAGACCGCGCTGCTCGATTTCCGCTTCGACAGCTGGGGCGGGAAGTACCCGCCCTGGGAGCGAGACGACGCCGTTCCGCGCGGCGTGGCCGCGCACCTGGGACTGCGCCGGATCGAAGTGCTGGCGGTGCTCGAGGCTGGCTCCATCGATGGCGACGGAAGGGGTGCGGTGCTGACCACCGAGACCTGCCTGCTCCATCCGAACCGCGGGGCGGGGCGCACACGCGAGGAGCTCGAGGCGCTCCTCGCCGAGACCCTGGGCGCCCGCCACGTGCTCTGGCTGGGCGGCGGCATCGCCGGGGACAACACCGACGGGCACGTGGACAACGTGGCACGCTTCGTGGCACCCGGTGCCGTGGTCGCGGCGGTGGAGAACGACCCCGGCGACCCGAACCACGCGCCCCTGCGCGACAACCTGGAACGCCTGCGCGCCATGTGCGACGCGGACGGCAAGCCCCTGGACGTGGTGCCCCTGCCCATGCCGCCGTCCCTCACCGCCGACGGTCAGCGCCTCCCCGCCAGCTACGCGAACTTCTACCTGGCGAACGGAGTCGCCCTGGTTCCGGTCTTCGCCGCGCCGCAGGACGAGCGGGCGCTGGCGGTGCTGCGCGAGTGCCTTCCCGATCGCGAGATCGTCCCGATCCCGAGCGCGGACCTGGTCGTGGGACTGGGTGCAGTCCACTGCCTCACCCAGCAGCAGCCGAGGCTTCGCGGCGCCTGCAAGGAGGCCGACTCGCAGAGTTGACCGACGACGCGTAGTGCCGATCCCCCAGGGCCGACGTTGAGGCCAGCATCAACTTTCGGCGCCCAGGGGAATGGGTTAAACCAGTCACTCCTCGTCGGTTTTCCGGAGGTTGGTGCATTGGTCGACGTGGCCCGGCACGACATCGTAATCGTCGGCGGCGGAGCCGCCGGGCTCCGGGCCGCCATCGCCGTGGCCGAGGCCTCTCCCGATCTCTCCGTCGCCCTGGTTTCCAAGGTCTACCCGATGCGGTGTCACACGGTCTCTGCCGAGGGCGGCGCCGCGGCCGTGGCGCGAGCCGACGACAGCTTCGAGATGCACGGCTACGACACGGTGAAGGGCTCGGACTTCCTGGCCGACCAGGACGTGATCCGGTACTTCGTCGAGGAGGCGCCGGCGGAGCTGAACCGCCTCGAGCACTGGGGCTGTCCGTGGAGCCGCAACGACGACGGCAGCGTGGCCACCCGCGCCTTCGGCGGCATGACCACCAAGCGCACGTGGTTCGCCACCGACAAGGTCGGCTTCCACATGCTGCACACGCTCTTCCAGCACTCGATGCGCTTCGACAGCGTGGTTCGCTACGACGAGTACTTCGCGACCAAGCTCCTCGTCGACGGCGGCGTCTGCCGCGGGGTGGCGGCCCTGGACATCCGCACCGGCGAGGTCTCGGCGATCCTGGGCCGGGCGGTGATCCTGGCCACCGGCGGCGCGGGGCGCATCTTTCCGTTCACCACGAACGGCATGATCAAGACGGGGGACGGCATGGCCCTGGCCTACCGCGCCGGGGTCCCGCTGAAGGACATGGAGTTCGTGCAGTACCACCCCACCGGGCTGCCCGGCACCGGCATCCTCATCACCGAGGCCACCCGCGGCGAGGGCGGCTACCTCAAGAACAGCGAAGGCGAGCGCTTCCTGGTGGAGCGCGATTACGGCGTTGGCACCAAGGCCGAGCTCGGGCCCCGGGACATGATCTCCCGGGCGATCATCCAGGAGATCGAGGCCGGGCGTGCCTTCAAGGGACCCTACGGCGAGTACCTGCACCTGGACCTCACCCACCTGGGCGAGGAGTTGATCGACAAGCGCCTGCCCTTCGTGCGCGAGCTGGGCCGGATCTACATCGGCGTGGACCCGGTGTACGAGCCGATCCCCATCCGCCCGGTGGTCCACTACATGATGGGCGGCGTGGACACGGACATCGACGGGGCGACCACCCTGCCCGGCCTCTATGCCGCGGGCGAGGTCGCGTGTGTCTCGCTGAACGGTGCCAACCGGCTGGGTTCGAACTCGCTGACCGAGTGTCTGGTGTTCGGCGCACGCGCCGGCCTCGTGGCAGTGGAGTTCGCCAATGGATCGAGCGCGGGCAACGAGGACGCGCTGCGCGCCCAGGCGGACGAGGAGCGCGCGCACATCGATGCGCTCCGGGGCCGGGTCAAAGGCGGCGAGAAGATCTCGCAGCTCCGGCGCGAGATGACCTCGGCCATGGAGGACGGCTGCGGCGTGTACCGCCACCAGGACACCTTGCGCGCCTGCGTACAGAGCCTGGCCCAGCTCCGCGGCCGCGTGTCGGACCTGCGCCTCGAGGACGCGTCCAGGGTCTTCAACACCGAGCTGATCTCGGCGCTCGAGCTGATCAACATGATCGACGTGGCCGAGGCGGTGGCGATCTCCGCACTCGACCGCAAGGAGTCGCGAGGCGCCCATACCTGCCGCGAATACACCGCTCGCGACGACCAGAACTACCTCTATCACACCCTGTGCAGCTTCGACCCGGCGGGGCCGCGGCTCGGCAAGAAGGACGTGACCCTGGGGACCTGGGAGCCCGAGGAGCGGAAGTACTGATGAGCGACGCGAAGACCATGAAGCTCGTGATCACGCGCTTCGATCCGGACGTGGACGCGGTGCCCAGGACCCAGGAGTACGAGATCCCGGTGCAGCCGGACTGGAAGGTCCTGGACGCCGTCAACTTCATCAAGGACGAAGTGGACGGCACCCTCTCCCACCGCTGGTCCTGCCGCATGGCCGTGTGCGGAAGCTGCGGGATGATGGTGAACGGCGAGCCGAAGCTCACCTGCAAGGTGGCGCTCTCCGACTACGGCGACGAGCTGCTGATCGAGCCCCTGGCCAACTTCCCCGTGGTCCGCGATCTGGTGGTGGAGATGGAGGGCTTCATGGACAAGTTCAAGTCCGTGAAGCCTTGGATCATCACCGCCAAGGAGATGGCAGCGGAGGAGGGAACGAACCGCCAGTCGCCGGCCGAGCTCGAGGTATTCAAGCAGTTCAGCATGTGTATCAACTGCATGCTCTGCTATTCGGCGTGTCCGGTGGTGGCCAACGAGCCCGAGTTCCTGGGGCCTGCCGCCATCGCCCTCGGCCACCGCTACAACATGGACAGCCGCGACGAGGGTCAGGCCGAGCGCAACGAGATCTTCCGCGGCGAGGGCACTGTCTTCTCCTGCTCCTACGCCAACGAGTGCAGCGAGGTCTGTCCCAAGAACGTGGATCCGGCGGCGGCCGTAAACCAGGCCAAGCTGAACGCGGTGATCGACTGGGCCACGGGCCTGGTAATTCCTCGGAAGGGACCCTGACCGTGGCCGGTCCGGCACATCCGCGGGCAATGGCGCCCCATACGCCGGGCCCGACGCGCACCGCGGCGCCGCAGACGCCCGGCTCCTGGCCCTCCCATCCGCGCATGCGGCTCTACACGCTGTTCGGGGCGACCGGCATCGTCTATCTGCTGGTCGGCTTCGTGGCGCTGCGCGTGGTCTGGAACCTGGGGGAAGGGCCCGAGGCCTGGGCGGCTGTGTTGGAGCAACTCGAGAACCCCATCTACATCGCGTTCCACGCGTTGGCGCTCGTGTCTGTGGTGTTCGTCGCCGTGCGCTTCTTCCGGCTCTTTCCCAAGGCCCAGCCCGCCTTCATCGGGCCGGTGGTACCGCCGCCGCGGCCCATCCTGCACGCCATGCTCTACGCGGCCTGGATCGGGATCACGGTGGTGCTGAGCGCGATCCTGGCGGGGGTGATCTTCTGATGAAGGACCTCTTGCTTCGACTCGAGCCCGTCATCTGGGTCCTGTTCGGCGCCGGCATCCTGGTCGGCACCATGTTGATCACGGGCTGGATCCTGATCGTGGGCCTGGCCGTCCCGACCGGGCTCGTGTCTGCCGACGCTCTGGCGTTCGGGCGCGCGTACGGGCTGGCCTCCCACTTCGTCGGGCGGCTCGTGCTGCTGGGGCTGATCGCTCTGCCCATGTGGAAGGGCGCCCACCACATGCGGCACCTCTCGATCGACCACGGGGGGGCCGAGCGCGACGCCGTGGTGGCCCCCATTCTCTACGGCATCGCCACGATCGGCAGCATCGCCGCCATCGTGGCCGTCGCACGGCTGTAGAAGACCCCGCAGGGGTTCGGCCTGCTTTTTTTCACCTCCCGGGTTGACGTCGCCGGGATCGGGCACAGCTTTGCCCGCAGTTCGGGAGATCACTCCCGACTCCCAGATCCAGGAGGTGCGATCCATGTCGCTTGGACTGATTCCGCTGAGCCGGAACCGTGGTTGGAGTCTCGTTCGCGCTGGCAATGCGGACCGTCTCTTCGACGAACTCTGGAGCGATTTCGGTCGTTTCCCGTCCTCGTTCGTCGCTGAGCGGGCCCGTTTCGTCCCGCGCGTCGACGTGACCGAGACGGACGAAGCCTACAAGGTCACCGCCGAGCTGCCGGGCCTCGAGGAGAAGGACTTCGAGGTCGTTCTCGAAGACGGCGTCCTCACCCTCAAGGGGCAGAAGCGAAGCGAGCACGAGAGCGAGGAGGCCAACGTCCGCCGTTACGAGAGCCGCAGCGGCGAGTTCGTTCGCCGGCTTCGCTTCGAGACCCCCATCGACGAGAACGGGGTCGTGGCGGCCTACAAGAACGGTGTCCTGACCGTCACGCTGCCGAAGCCGGAAGAGGCACGGCCCCAGGTCCGGAACATCCCGATCCAGACGTCCTAGAGTCCTGGACGTCCCGTTTCCGGAATCGATCGAGAGCGGCGAGTCGCCGAAACGGAGCGACTCGCCGCTTCACCATTCGGGGCTGCGTTCGTGGAGGTGGGATGAGAGGCCGCATCGGGTGCTTGCTGGGAATCGTCTGCGCCTGGTGTGTGAGCTGCGGTGAGGCATCCGCTCCCACGGACGCCACCGTCCCCGCGCAGGACGAGATCGAGGAGCTCCGCGCCCTCGGCTATCTCGACTTCTCACCGAAACCCGCGGATCCGTCCGAGCGGGGCGCCCGGGTGCTCGACCGCGGCAGGACCATGCCCGGCTATCGCCTGTACACGTCGAACATGCGCTGCCGCGCCACGCTCATCGACCTCGACGGCGAGGTCGTCCACGCCTGGAGCCATCCCTGCAAGCGCTGGATGCACAGCGAGCTGCTTCCCGACGGCCACCTCCTGGTGTCGGGCACCGATCCCTCCACGAGCGCGGGGGAGACCGACCGTCCGGCCGAGCGGCGCTTCGTCCTGCGTCTCGACTGGGACGGAGACGTGGTCTGGCGCGCGCGAATCCCGGCTCATCACGACGTGGAGCAGGTCCCCGGCGGCCAGGTGCTGGCCCTGACCCGACGGGTGCGGAGCGACCATCCCTTCGAGGCGGGCACGGTCCTGGTGGACCACGGCTTTGAGACCCTGTCGGCGGACGGCGAGCGGCTGGATTCGATCTCGCTCTACGACCTGGTGGTGGAGAACGAGATCGGCTTCGAGCTCGAGCCCGTGGCGCCGCGGGGAAGGACGCGGCGCCTGGACGTGCTCCATTCCAACTCCATCGAGGCCATGCGGCGGCCCGAGCTGGCCGACCGCCACCCGCTCTATTCCCTCGACAACGTCTTGATCAGCCTGCGCCACCAGGACTCCATCTTCATCGTGGATCGCCGGGCCCGGAAGCTCGTCTGGGCCTGGGGCCGGGGCGAGCTCTCCGGTCCCCACGACGCGCGTGTGCTCGACGGTGGGAACTTCCTGATTTTCGACAACGGTCTGGCACGCGGACGTTCTCGGGTCGTCGAGGTCGATCCGTTGCGCGGCGAGGTGGTCTGGAGCTACGACGGAGGAGACGAGCCGTTCTTCACCAAGCAGCGGGGGAGCAGTCAGCGGCTGCCCAACGGGAACCACCTGGTCGCCGTGTCCAACGACGGCGAGGCCTTCGAGGTGGCGCCCGACGGTGAGATCGTCTGGCGTTTCTGGAACCCGGACATCCACGAGAACGGACACCGCGAGGTGATCGTGCGCATGGTGTGGGTTCCCGCCGAGACGGTGGAGCCACTTCTTGACGGCCCCGGTCAGCCGAAGGCGGCCCAGAGGTGAGGGGCGTGGCGTGCACACTGGGCCACCAGCATGAGCCCGTACAGCCCGCGGAACGGCCACAGGAGCAGGGACGAGGGCGTATTGCGCCGGGTCCAGCCGTAGAGGGCGGTGCCGAGCAGGATCAGCGGCGGGTACCACGGATAGAGGAAGCGCGTGTAGATGCGGTCGGGGTTGCCCGTGCTCCAGAGGAACAGGATCGCCACCGGATACAGAACCACGAGCTGGAGCA
>JAPUKG010000482.1 GCA_027295775.1 Pseudomonadota bacterium | reverse complement strand
GACGCGAGATTGGCGTCGGCGCATCGCGGGGGGTGCCGCCCGGGGCGGCGCGCCCGGCAGCTCCCACGCAACAGTGTCAGGGTCCTGACGAAGGGGGTGCAAGAATCGTCACTGGTCCGTCTGTGGAGCTGCCTCCCGGGTCCGTCTGTGGAGCTGCCTCCCGGGTGCGTCTGGGAGCGAAGCAGCCTTCCGTCGAGGGGTCCGTGCCACAGAGGCAACGGGCGGCCGTAGGACCAGGCACGGCTCGCCAGGCTTTGCCTGGTGTGAGCCGAGCGAAGTTCAGAAGGCGGGCTTCTCCAAGCCCTTCTTCTTGATCTTCTCCAGCAGCGTCGTTCGGTTCAGCCCGAGGAGCTGGGCCGCCTGGTTCTTGTTCCAGTGGGTCTGCTCGAGAGCCTGCATGATGAGGTCGCTCTCCAGGTTGTCGACGACCTCGTTGAAGGAGAGCCCGGTGGAGGGGACGCGGGGGGTTCGACCCTGCGGGTCGTGTTTCTCGTGGAACTGCGAGGGCAGACTGTCGCTCGTGATCTCGCCTTCGGGCCGCAGGACCACCAGCCGCTCGATCAGATTCTCGAGTTCTCGAACGTTTCCGGGCCAGCTGTACTCGACCAGCGTCTGCATGGCCTCGTCGGACACGGTCTCGATGCGCGTACCCCGTTCCTGGTTGGCGACGTCGAGGAAGTGGTGGACCAGGAGTGGAATGTCCTCGGGGCGCTCGCGCAGGGGCGGGACCTCGATGGGAATCACGTTCAGCCGGTAATACAGGTCCTCTCGGAAGCGCTTCTCCTCGATCAATCTGGGTAGGTCCTGGTTGGTGGCCGCGATGATCCGGACGTCCACCTTCAGGGTCTTGGAGGAGCCTACCGGCTCGAAGGTGCGGTCCTGCAGGACGCGCAGGAGCTTCACCTGGAGGTTCGGGCTCATGTCCCCGATCTCGTCGAGGAAGATCGTGCCCCCGTTCGCGACGGTGAAGCGCCCCTCCCGGCTCTGGATGGCGTTGGTGAAGGCGCCCTTTACGTGCCCGAAGAGCTCCGACTCGAGCAGCTCCTCCGGGATGGCGCCGCAGTTCACCGTCACCAGGAGCCGCCCCGCCCGACGGCTGTTGTAGTGGAGCGCCCGGGCGAAGAGCTCCTTGCCGGTGCCGCTCTCGCCCGTGATCAGCACGGTGCTCTCCGTGTCCGCCACCTTCTCGACGATCTCGAGGACCTGCTGCAGGCTGCCGCTCTTGCCCACGATGCTCTCGAACTTGTAGCGGGAGCGGAGCTGGCTCTGCAGGATGCGATTCTCGGACTTCAGGCGGCCGTGTTCGATGGCCTGCGCCACCAGCCGTCGCACCACCTGAAGGCTCTCCTGCTCGAAGGGCTTCTCCAGGTACCAGAAGGCGCCGGCGCGCAGCGCCTCCACCGAGTCCTCGGGGGTGCCGTAGCCCGTCACCACGATGCAGGGCAGGTCGGGCTGGATCTCGTGGAGCTGGCGCACCAGCTCGATGCCGTTGATCCCGGGCATGCGCATGTCGCACAGCACCAGATCCACGGGCGTGGACGACACGACGTTGATCGCGTCACCCCCGTTGCGCGCCATCAACACCTTGTGGCCGACGCGAGAGAGAATCCGCTCGAGAGATCGTCGGTAGAGCTCCTCGTCATCGACGACGAGCACGGTCGAGTCGCGCAGAAGCAACCTCCGCTGCCGGGGGATTGGGCCGATGCACGGCGGAGGGGGGCGGCGGGAGTCTAGGCCCGGGGAGGGGGGCCAGCAAGCGCCGAATCCGACTCAAGAGTCCCACTTCCGGGACCGATACGGAGCCATGGCGTCCGAGCCCCCGACCCCCGAGGCCGACGTTCGCGCCCCCGGGCACGATGAGCCGGGTCTGATCCTGCTGGTGGACGACGAAGAACTCCTGCTGCGAGCGCTTCGCCGGATGCTCCGGTCGGAGGGCCACCGCATCGAGCTGGCCGCCGCGCCGGAGCAGATGGAGCCGGTCCTCCAGGATCCCGCGCTCGACGTCGTGCTGCTGGACCTGGTGATGGGGCAAGCGAGCGGTCTCGACATCCTCGACCGCCTGAAGCGCGACCGCCCCGAGGTCGAGGTGATCGTGATGACCGGGCACGCCAGCATCGAGAGCGCTGTCGGCTGCATGCGCCGTGGCGCCTTCGATTACCTGGCCAAGCCCTTCGACGATGCGCACCGGGTGCGGACCACGGTGCGCCGGGCTCTCGAGCGCCGCCGACTGGTGCGCCGCAACCGCGAGCTCGAGCGGGAGCTTCGCGAGCGCGACGGCACGGCCGACATGGTGGCGAGCGCGCCGAAGATGCGGGCGCTGCTCCGCACCATCCGGAGCCTCCAGCACAACGAGAGCCACGTGCTGATCCAGGGGGAGAGCGGAACCGGCAAGGAGCTGGTGGCCCGCGCCATCCACGCGGCGAGCCCGCGCTCGGACGCGCCCCTGGTTCCGGTGGACTGTGGCGCGCTGCCCGAGAGCATCATCGAGAGCGAGCTCTTCGGGCACGAGAAGGGCGCGTTCACGGGTGCCGTCGGAGCGCCGGGTCTGTTTCGCATGGCCGATCGCGGCACACTCTTTCTCGACGAAATCGGAGAGATCCCGCTCGCGGTCCAGGCCAAGCTCCTGCGCGTGCTTCAGCACAAAGAGGTGCGGCCCGTCGGGGCGTCGGGTGCGGTGCGCATCGACATCCGGGTGATCACCGCCACCCATCGCGACCTGGAGGCGATGGTGGAGGCGAATCGCTTTCGGATGGATCTCTACTACCGGCTCAACGTGGTCAAGCTCGAGATCCCGCCGCTGCGCGAGCGCCGGGAGGACATTCCGCTGCTGGTGCACCACTTCCTGCGCAAGCTCGGAGGCGAGCGCTCGCGGGCGTCGGGGATCGAGACCGACGCCCTCCAGTAGCTCGTGGACTACGACTGGCCCGGGAACGTGCGGGAGCTGGAGAACGCCATCGAGTCTGCGCTGGCCCTGGCGCCAGGGCCGCGGCTGCGCCGGAGCGACCTGCAGCTGGCCACGCGCGTCCGCAGCGCCTCGCGGACGCGACTGGGCGGCGCCGCGAGCCTCGGTGCGCTCCCGCTCTCGCTCGAGAGCTACGAGCGCCACGCGCTCGAGCGCGCGCTGCGGGAGTCCGGGGGCGATGCGCGGGCGGCGGCCCGCCGGCTGGGCATCGGCCGGAGCACCTTCTACCGGAAGCTGGCCAAGCACAGCGTGCGCGTGCGCGGCGAGGCGTCCGAAGCCGGGGAGGGGGGCGACGGGGTTGGAGCCGCTCGGTCGATTCGGTAGCTTCGGCATCCCCCCCGACAGTCCCGATGCGAGCGCCGGGTGCGAGATCCGTGCGCCGGAGGCCGTTGCTTGAGCCGGACGGAGCCTCGCGTCCACATCGCCGTCCTGGAGCCGGCCGGGGGTCCCGGTGGCGGGAGTCCGCCCGCCGTCGAGATCCTCGCTTGCCTCGCGGAAGAGGCGGTGGTGGACCGGTTCGACGACCCGGAGCGCTGCCGCATCGCTTGCCAGCGGCCGGATCTGGGGCTGCTCGTGCTGGACCGCCTCCCCGCGACCGAGGCGGAGGGCGGCCTGGCCTGGGCGCGCGAGGTGGGATGTCCCGTCGTGTGGGTCACCGCGGACGAAGTATCCTCGCTCGAGGCCTTTGGCCTGGGCGCTGCCGACTGTGTGTGCGTGGGCCCGGACTTCGAGGACGTGCTGCCCGAGGTGGCGCTCGAGCAGATCCGACGCTGGCAGGAGCAGCGCGAGCGGGGCGCCGCGGAGAGCCGCATCCGCTGGCTCGAGGGGCTGAATAACGCCATCGTCACCGAGATCCCTGCCGCCCTGGCCGTGATCGACGGGCGCGAGCGCATCGTGACGGTGAACCCCGAGTTCTCGCGCGCTCTGCGCGTGGATGCGCGGGACGCCGTCGGACGTCACTTCGACCAGGTTCTCCCGGCGGATCTGGCGGAGAGCGGCGAGCTGCGCCGGCTCGTTGCCGAGACCATGGCCGACCGTGGCCCCGGCCCGCGGCTCGCGCGTACCCAACGCCGC
>JAPUKG010000481.1 GCA_027295775.1 Pseudomonadota bacterium | reverse complement strand
CGGCGCCGGGAGCACGCCGTAGTCGATGTGCTTGTTGAGATGGCGCGCGTCCATGGTGCCCGAGCCCGGCTCGATCACGGTGATGCGCGCCTCCGAGAGGTGCCCCTGCACCGTCGTCGGGCTCGGGCCGAAGGTCCCCGGTCCCTCGAAGCGGGTCAGGTTGGGCGACTCCACGTTGGTCACGTAGAGGTTTCCGTTCACCGGGTTCACGGCCATGTTGAACAGGATCGTCCCCACGTGGTCGAAGTTGGCCGTCTCGTTCAGGGTCGTGGCGTCGATGGCGAAGACGTCCAGGTCGAGCAGGGTGAAGCGGATGCCGTTGCTCCAGTTGCGGCCGCCCTCATCGCGCCACTCCCCGGACGTGTTGTCGTACTGGACCACCAGGCCGACCTCGGGCGCGTCCAGGATCTCATGGTTGGTGGAGGGGCCGGGGTTGCCGCCCGGGAGGTTGCCGCCTCCCAGCCCGTTGGGGGACGTCACACCGTCGCCCGCGCATGGCGCGGCGCCGAAGCCGTCGCACACTATGCCCTCGGAGACCACGGCGGTCTGGTTGCCGGAGTGGAAGATGGCGGCGTAGACCGTGCTGCCGTCCGTGGCGAGCGCACGCGGTGTGTCGCCGAAGAGCTCGATGATCTCGAGAGGCGTACCGCCGAAGCCCGCCCCCGGGCTGGCCGCGTCGAAGACCCAGATATCGGCGCGGCTCACGCCCGCGGTGGTGAGCTGGGGATCGCCGGCGCCGGTCACGCCCGAGATCGAGGCGTGGGTGCGGTGCTGGCCGCGGTGAGCCGTGGTGATGAAGGCGCGGGCCTGGGCGAACACGATGTCGCGGGGCTCGTCGCCCACCAGCAGCGTGCGGGTCACCTTC
Source organism: Pseudomonadota bacterium (assembly GCA_027295775.1). Classification (GTDB taxonomy): domain Bacteria; phylum Myxococcota_A; class UBA9160; order UBA9160; family UBA4427; genus JAPUKG01. The sequence continues at coordinate 4,676 of JAPUKG010000481.1, read as the reverse complement.
GGCGCCGCCGGCACCGAGACGTCGACGATGCTCACGCTGTCCGAGAGGTGATTCACCACCCAGACCTCGTTCTGGCTGACGGCCACCGCCACGGAAACGGGCTCCATCCCGACCTGCACCGAGCCGATCCGCGTCAGTCCGGACAGGGAGGTCTGGAAGATCTCCAGGTGGTTGTCGGGGGTGTTGACGACGTAGAGAAGGGTCCCGTCCAGCGCGAGCGGGCGGACGTGGCCGCTCTCGAAGGCGACGAAGGAGCGCTGGGCCGAGGCCGGCAGGGCGGCGGCGAGCGCGATCAGGACCGGCAGGGAAACGAGCAGACGGCGGGCGCGTTCGAGCACAGTGTTCTCCCCGACTGGAAGCGAAGCGAGCTGGAGGTGAAGTAGGCGCATCCTGTAGGTGGCCCCGAGCGAGCCGCCCGGTGACGAGCAACCTGGCATGCTCTCACGGCGGAGGGGCAGCGGCAACGCGGGGATCTCCCTAGACCCCGGGGGTGCAGGCACCCGGCAGATCACCGGCAATGGCGGAGGGGAAAGAAGTCGCCGCCAGGACTGGCGGGAGGCCGTGTTAACTTCCCGGGCCCATGCCCGGGGCCGTCCAGAACGCCATCTGCGTCGACGCAGACGACCTCGCGGGCAGCGTCCACGAGGCCGGCCTCGGCCGGCACCCCGGAGACAGCGATGTGGCCGGCGAGACCCACGCGCTGCTCGAAGCGTTCGACGCCCTGGGCCTCCGCGCCACCTTCTTCGTGCCGGGACACTTCGTCCAGGACGCGCCCGACCTGGTGCGGGTGATGGCGGCGAGCGGTCACGAAGTCGCCTCCCACGGGACGCGCCACTCGCCGGTGAGCCACTTCAGCCCCGCGGAGTTCCTGGAAGACGTGCGCACGAGCCGCTGTGCGCTCGAGGATCTGGTCGGCCGGCGGGTCGAGACCTACAAGGCGCCCATCTGGAGCATCACCCCGCGCTGTCTGTGGGCCTACGACGTACTGCTCGAGGCCGGCATCCGCGTGGATCACAGCGCCATGCCCGGCGTGGTGGCGGGGCTCGGGCGGCGCCGTGGCGAGCTCGAGCCCTTTCGCTACCGCGACGAGCTGGTGGTGATCCCAGTGACGACGGTCGAGGTCCTCGGGTTCGCGCTGCCCTTCCCCGGCGGCTTCTACAACGCATGGGTGCCGGCCGCGATCCAGCAGCGCGTCTACGACGGGATCAACCGCAGGAAGCTGCCCTTCAACTTCTACTTCCACCCCTTCGAGCACTCGCCCGCGCCGAGCAAGCGCCGGCTCGTGAAGTACCGGTCGCTGTACGTCTCCCTCTATGCGGCCCACTCGGGCCGCTATCGCTCCATCCTGGCGCGCATGGCGGAGCGCTACCCGCTCGGCACCCTGGAGAGTGCCTACGCCCGCTGGTTGACACCGTCATCGGTCGGAGGTGACATCGAGACATGAACGTCCTCGGGCTCCAGGCCTTCTACTACAACCACGCGTCGGCGCTGCTCACCGACGGGAGGCTCGCCTGGTTCTGTGAGGAGGAGAAGCTCGACCGCGTGAAGGGCGCCCGGGAGGGCTTCCCGCTGCGCGGCATCGCGGCGGGTCTGGAGAGCGCGGGCATCTCCCTCGACGACGTGGACGAGATCGCCTTCCCCATGGAGCCCTGGCGGTACTCCGGCACGCTCGCGCGGAGCGCGCTCGGATCCGTGGCCGCGCTCTTCGGTAGGAGCCGTGGCGGCTCCGACCGGATCTCGGTCGTGCCCGATCGCATCCTATCGACGGCGCGCTACCTGCCGCCCTTCCTCGCTCCCCTGATCCGCCAGCAGATCCGCCACGGGGGCATCCCGGGGCGCGTGCCCCGGGTCCGCTGCGTCCCCCATCACCTGGCTCACGCCGCCAGCGCCTTCTGGTCGTCGGGCATGGACGAGGCCGCGGTGGTGATCGTGGACGGCATGGGCGAGACCGAGTGCTCCACGATCTGGCGGGGGCGCGACAAGTCCCTCGAGCGCCTGGACCGGGTGGCCTTCCCCAACTCCCTGGGCGAGTTCTACGCGGCCTTCACCGAGTATCTGGGCTTCCGGGTCTACCAGCAGGAGGGGAAGCTGATGGGGCTGGCCGCCTACGGCGGTCCGGATCCCGAGCTGGCCGAGAAGATGGATCGCGTGATCCGCATAGAGGACGAGCGCTACCAGATCGCCCCGGCCTACACGATCGGCGGCGCCCACAGCTTCGGCTTGAGCTACAGCGACGCCCTGGTGGAGCTGTTCGGGGAGCCGCGGCCACGCGGGGGCGAGATCACCGACCGCCACCGCGCCATCGCCTGGGCCGCCCAGGATCGCCTGGAGCGCGCCGCCCTCCAGGTGGTGCGCCGCGCCGTGCGCCTCACCGGCTGTCGCCGGGTGTGCTTCTCCGGCGGCGTCGCCATGAACTGCAAGCTCAACGGGGAGATCCTGCACAGCGACGCGGTGGACGAGCTGTTCGTACTGCCGGCGTCCAACGACGCCGGCGCCGCCCTCGGCGCGGCCATGTGGCGCTCCATGAAGCGCGGCAGCGACCCCCGCTTCCGCCTCGTCCACCCGTACTACGGCCCGGGCGCCGACGACGCTCAGATCGAGGCGGCGCTCCGCAACGTGAAGGTGCCGTACCGGCGCTTCGATCCGGCAGACCCGGATGAGATCGTCGACCTGCTCGCGGATCGCAAGGTGGTCGGCCTGTTCACGGGCCGGAGCGAGTTCGGGGCCCGGGCCCTGGGCGCGCGCTCGATCCTGGCCGATCCACGCCACAAGGAGATGTGGGACATCGTCAACGAGTCCGTGAAGCGCCGCGAGAAGTGGCGCCCGTTCGCGCCGGTGATTCTCGAGGGCTTCGAGGGCGACTACTTCCTGGATGCCTCTCCCTCGCGCTTCATGATGAAGGCGTTCCAGGTCCGTCCCGAGAAGCGCGACCAGATCCCGGCGGTGGTGCACGTGGACGGAACCTGCCGGCCCCAGTCCATCTCCCGCGAGGCCAACCCCGTCTACTACGACATCCTGTCCGCCTTCCACCGGCGAACCGGAGTTCCGGTGCTGATGAACACGTCCTTCAACGTGCGGGGCGAGCCGATCGTGTCGAGCCCCTTCGACGCCCTGCGCTGCTACCTGGGGACAGGCATGGACGCCCTGGCGATCGGCTCGTTCCTGCTGCGCAAAGACGGCGCAGAGAGACCCAAAGACCGAGGAGGTGATCCGTGATCGAGATTGGAAGTCTCCAGGATCTCCGCGAGCTCTTCCTGAGCGCTCCGGAGTCCCAGGCGACCCGCGTGCTGGCGATCCTGGCCAGCCTGGGCCTTGCCGCCACCGTGCTGTGGCTGGTGCGACGCCGCTCCCTCCGCGAGGAGTACACGCCCATCTGGATGGCGGTGGCCGCGGGGCTGATGCTGGTCAGCTTCAACCTCGACATCATGCGTGCGATGGCCCGGGTCCTCGGCGCGTGGTCCGCCGCCTCCACCATCTTCTTCATGGGCGAGGTCTTCCTGCTGGTGATCTGTCTCAACTTCGCCGTCCGCCTCTCCCGGGCCAGTGGCCAGCTGCGTCTGCTGGGACAGGAGGTGGCGCTCCTGCGCGAGCGCCTGGACCGGGTCGCGGACACGCCCGCGGGCGGCGTCGCACCAGAATAGGAGGTGCGGGTGGCAGACTCGCGCGGGCGGGTCGCCGTCTGCCTCCTGCTGCTGGCCGCGGTGGCCGCGGTCTACGAGCCGGTCCGCAACCACGCGTTCGTCGGTCTCGACGACGCCCTCTTGATCAGCGCCAACCCCCACCTGCGGCACGGCCTGACCCCGGACGGCCTGGCCTGGGCGTTCTCCGTCCCGGACAACGAGAACTGGATCCCGCTGACCCAGATCTCCTACCTGATCGACTACGAGCTCCACGGGCTGCGGCCGGGGCCCATCCTGCTCGCCAACGCCGCGCTCCACGCCCTGGCCGCGGTGGTGCTGTTCCTCGCGCTCGTGCGCATGACGGGGGCGCCCGGCCGCTGCGCCTTCGTCGCGGCGGTGTTCGCCGTCCACCCGCTCCATGTGGAGTCCGTGGCCTGGGCCGCCGAGCGCAAGGACGTGCTCTCGGCCCTCTGCTTCGCGACGACTCTCTGGTGCTACGCGCGCTACGCCGAGCGGCCAACGCCGGGCCGCTACGGCGCGGTCGCCGCTGCCCTCGCCCTGGGTCTGCTGTCCAAGCCCATGCTGGTGACCGCGCCCGTCGTCCTGCTCCTGCTCGACCACTGGCCGCTGAGGCGCCGGGCGCTCCTCGAGAAGCTCCCGCTCCTGGCGCTGGCCGCGGGCTCGGCGGCCGTCACCCTGGTCGCCCTGCGCGGAACCCTCGCGCCCGAGGTCCTCTCGCTCGGCCTCCGTCTCGAGAACGCGACCGTGTCCACGGCCACCTACCTGGCCGCGGCGCTCTGGCCCAGCGGGCTGTCGATCTTCTACCCGTACCCGGTGGACGGCCTGCCGGCCGCCCGGGTGGCCGTGTCGGCGCTCGTCGTCGCCGTGCCCACGGCGCTGTCGCTGTACGCGCTCTCGGCGCGCCGCTGGCCCTGGCTCCCCGTTGGCTGGTTCTGGTACCTGGGGATGCTCGTACCGGTGGTCGGCATCCTGCAGGCGGGCGCCCAGGCCCGGGCCGATCGCTACACGTACCTGCCGCTGATCGGCGCCTCCATC